>CAJMOV010000229.1 GCA_905215125.1 uncultured bacterium
GTGAGGTCCTGACCATGTTCACCGCCATTACAGCAGGGCTGGCATCCCCTCTCAAAGCCATCCACATCCTGTGGATCAACCTCATCACCGACTCTCTGCCCGGCCTGGCCCTGGGCGTCGACAGCGGTGACCCCGACTGCATGAAGGTCCCGCCCCGCGACCCGAAGGAAAGCCTGTTTGCTCACGGCGGTTTGTTCATCACCGCCTTCTACGGTGTCGTCATCGGCGTGCTGACGCTGGGCGCTTTCCTGTGGTCGCCCGTCCGCGCACTGCTGGCGGAAGGCCAGGCTGTCAGCCTGGGCGCCATCCGCGCCGTGCTGGAGGATCCGTATATGCTCATGCACGCGCAGACCTACGCCTTCACCACCCTCGGCGTCTCGCAGTTGTTCCACGCCATCGGTATGCGCAATGTCAAGCGGTCTATCTTCCGCATGAATCATCTGGAAAACCGCGTCATGATCGTCGCGTTCTTTTTCGGCCTGCTGCTTCAGGTCGCCGTCACGGAAATCCCTGTGCTGACGCAGATCTTCGGCACCACCGAGCTGGCCCTCGCCGAATGGGGCGTTCTCATCCTGGTCGCCGCCGTTCCGCTTGTCATTCACGAAATCCTCGCTCCCATCCTGCGCCGCAGATAACGCAGACGGGACAGAAAAAAGACCTCCTGCAACAAGCGGGAGGTCTTTTCCTGTCATCTTACAGCCGTTCTTTCAGCCATGAGCGGAAGAACGCCAGCTGCTCGTCGGTGTGGAACCAGTGCTTGCCGCCGGGCTGCTCGGTCAGCTCACAGCAGAAACGCAGCGCAAAGCGCGCGGCCGTTTGGCCATCGCACAGCCGGTCCCCCTCGCCGCGCAGGATAAAGGCGGGCGTCTCCCACAAGCGGACGGGGTGGCCGAGCAGAAATTGATAATCATCCCAGTACAGCGTTTCATCAGGGGTGCGGACGACACCGCGCTCTTTCAGCTCGTCTTCGCTGACACCGCAGCTCGCCATCATGCCGCGGATGACGGACGCCATATCAAAGACCGGGGAGAGCAGCCACGCCTTTTCCAGCCTCTCCTGCCCATAGGCCAGCAGGCTGAAAAAAGCCCCCATGCTGCACGCAAACAGTGAAACCCGCCTGGCGTCCTGCCGGGCAAAACGCAGCACCGCTTGCAGCTCGCCGATACAGACGCCCGCCGTGCAGGCTTCCGGCCCGCCGGCGCGCTCTCCATGCTGCGGCAAATCGAAGCTCAGAACCTGATAGCCCCGCGCCATCCCTTCCTCCGCTGCGATGCGGATACATTCGTCCCTTTTGGACGAATGGCTGCCATGCACCGCGATCATAAGCCGTCCTGTGCCATCCCCCCATAAAACGGCGGGGATATGGCCGATGCGGATCTCCTGTGTTTTCATGCCGGAGCCTCCTGTCCGAAGCCGCGGAAAAAGGGCCTGCCCGTAGGCAGGCCCCCACAGCTTTACTGAAATACGCCCTTTTCGCGCATAAAGGCGCGGTAATCGAGCAGGTTTTCATGCGTCAGCGCGCTGCCGTCAATGCCGTAGGGACAGCGCGACTGGCACGCGCCGCAGGAAATGCAGTCTTCCGCTTTTTCCATTTCCGCCTGCCACTCCGGCGTGGCGTATTCCTGCCAGGGTGCGCGGCGCAATAGGAACATCATGCGCGCTACCTGGGGGATGTTGATGCCGGCGGGGCAGGGCTGACAGTAGCCGCACCCGCGGCAGAAGTTGCCCGTCAGCTCGCGCCTGTCCTTGTCGATGACGGCCTGCAGATCCGGCGTTAAGGCGACGCCGCGCCGGGCGCAGTCCAGGAATTCCTCAAGCTCGCTTTCCCGCTGTATGCCCCAGATGGGTACGGCGTTGTCGTACTGGGCGAAGAAGGCGAAGGCCGCCGTACCCGAGCTGACCAGACCGCCCGACAGCGCTTTCATGGCGATAAGGCCGACGTCCATTTCCCGGCACAGGCCGATGAGGGACAGGTCCTCGTCCGACGCCAGATAGCTCAGGGGGAACTGCACAGTGTCATAAAGCCCGCTGCGCGCCGCGGCCAGGGCGACGTCGAGCCGGTGGGTCGTGATGCCGATAAAACGGCACTTGCCTGCGGCACGGGCCTCCAGCAGGGCTTGATGGGCGCTTTCGGGGTCGTCCGCGTCGGGCAGCGCGGGGATGTTGTGCAGCTGCAAAATGTCGACATATCCGGTTTTCAGGTTTTTCAGGCTTGTCTCCAGATCGTCCAGCACCCCCTGGCGCGTGCGCGACGCGCTTTTGGTGGCGATGACGATATCCTCCCGCACGCCGGACAGGGCAAGGCCGATTTTCTCTTCGCTGTCGGTATATGCGCGGGCTGTGTCGTAGAAGTTGATGCCCTCGTCATAGGCCCTGCGCAGCAGCGCCGCGGCGTCTGCTTTTGTCAGGCGCTGGATGGGAAGCGCGCCGAATGCGTTTTCCGTCACCATCAGGCCGGTGCGGCCCAGGCGTTTCATTTTCATTTTTACACCCCGTTTCGTCATTGCTTTCAGTTTACCACGAAAGGGGGGAAAAGGGAAGCCTTACCCCTGCTTGCCCATGCTCATATACATGCCGTACAGCGGCGTCGGCACGCCAAAGCCGCCGGCTACGGGCAGGATGTGCCCCGTGATATAGGCTGAATGGGGCGACGCCAGGAATAAAACGGCGTCGGCGATGTCCTGCGCGCAGCCCGGCCGGTTAAGGGGGACGTTTTTCAGAAAAGCGCTGAGAAATTCGGGCGACATGTTGTCCTTGGCGGCGTCGGTTTCCGTGTACCCGGGCAGAACGGCGTTGCAGCGGATGCCCTGGCGGGCGCACTGCACCGCGATATCGCGCGTCAGAAAGAGGATGGCCGCCTTGGAAACGCCGTAGGCAGTGCGCTGCATGTCGGGCTCCAGGCCGCCGATGGAGGAGATATTGATAATGCTGCCGCCTCCGCCTGCCGCCATCAGCGGAATGGCGCGCTGCGCCGGCTCGAAGACAGAGCGCAGGTTGACGTTCAGGATTTCGGAAAAGTCCTCCCATTTGCTGTGCTCGACGTCCAGATCGCGCGCGACGTCGGTCGTGCCGAAATTATTGACCAGAATATCCAGCCTTCCCGCCTTTTGCCGCACTTCGTCGATCATGCCGGCAAAGCTTTCCGGCTTTGACGCGTCGAAAAAGACGGCGTCGGCCTTTCCCCCGGCGGCGCGGATCTCATCGGCCACGGCGCGCCCCGCGTCAACCCGCCGCACCGCCAGATAGACGCAGGCACCTTCCCGCGCCAGCGTCTGGGCGCACGCTTTTCCAATACCCCGCGTCGACGACGTGACCAGGGCTACCTTGTTTTCCAACAGCTTCATGGCTTGCTTCTCCTTTGCAGTTTTGTCCGGCTTAGTTTACCCAAAGCTGGCGCAAACATGAAAACACC
>CAJMOV010000230.1 GCA_905215125.1 uncultured bacterium
TTCCCACCTGCATAACCTTACAAAAAAACCCGCCGCCCATATCCGGGCGACGGGGGCTTTCTCTTTAACTAAAACTAGTTATCGCAATTCGTGCACAAAAATGCCGGACAGCAGCTTGGGTTCAAACCAGGTGCTCTTGGGCGGCATAATTTTGCCGGCGTCCGCGATGGCGAACAGGTCGCTCATACTGGTGGGGCACATGGCAAACGCCACAGCCGCGCCATCATCAACGCGCTTCTCCAACTCCTTCAAGCCGCGGATGCCGCCGACAAAGTCGATCCTCTTGTCGACGCGTGGATCGCCGATACCCAGGATGGGATGCAGCAGGTTGTTCTGTAAAATGGCGACGTCAAGCTGCTGGACGACGTCCTTGTCATCAAAGGTACCGGGTTTAGCCTTGAGAAGATACCATTTCTTATCGATATACATACCAAAGGTGTGCTTTTCCTGCACGTCGGTTTTTCCCTGCGCATCATTGCCCAGGGCCTTGTCCAGCTCTTTGATCTCGAATTTTTCGCCTACTTTGGCAAAAAACTGGTCGCATGTTAGGCCGTTGAGATCGGCTACAACGCGGTTGTAATCCATGCAGTACAGCTGCTCGTCGGGGAACAGCACGCACAGGAAATAGTTAAACTCCTCCTCGCCGGTGTAATCCGGGTTCTGGGCGCGGCGCTTGCGGCCGATGCGCACAGCGCTGGCGCTGCGGTGGTGGCCGTCGGCGATATACAGCGAATCAGTATCCTTAAATTCCTTTTCCAGGCCGGCGATGTCATTGGGGCAGGAAATGACCCAAACCGTCTGCTGTACATCTTCAAACATAAAGTCATACAGCGGCGCGGCCTGCATCGCCTTGGCGACGATGTCGTTGATGCCCTTGCGCGCGCGATAGGCCAGGAAAACGACGCCGGTATTGGCGTTGCAGAAGTCGACGTGGTTGCAGCGATCCTCTTCCTTCTCGGCGCGGGTCAGCTCGTGCTTTTTGATGACGTTGTTCATGTAGTCGTCAATGGAAGCGCATGCAACAATGCCCGTCTGCGCGCGGCCGTTCATGATCTGCCGCAGGACATAGAAGCAGGGCTTTTCCTCCTGGATGAGGATACCGTCCTTTTTCATTTTGTGAAGGTTGGACGCCGCCTTTTCATAAACAACCTGGCTGTAATGATCTGTTTCAGGGGGCAGGTCAACCTCGGATCGGTCGACATGCAGATAGGAGTAGGGGTTTCCCTTGACCATTTCGCAGGCTTCCTCATAATTCATAACGTCATAGGGATGCGCCGTGACTTTCGGGGCCAGTTCGGGCGTCGGGCGCACCGCTCTGAAAGGTCTGACAATAGCCATCTTTCCGTCTCCTTACTCTTTACAGAATTGCCCATAAAGGCGGGGGCTTTCGTCCCCGCCTTTACGGATATCTTATTTCTGGAAGAATTTTTCGATAATGTCGACGATCTCTTCGCCGATGCGGCCCTGGGCTTCCTTGGTAGAGCCACCGATATGCGGGGTCAGCGAAATCTTCGGGTGCTTGAGAACGCGCTCATTCTTGGCGGGTTCTTCGGCGAAAACGTCGAGAGCGGCGCCGGCCAGCTTGCCGGCGTCCAGCGCGTCGCACAGCGCGTCCTCACAGACCAGGCCGCCGCGGGCGGTATTGATGATAAAGGCGGTCGGCTTCATCAGCGCCAGCTCGGCGGCGGTGATGACCGGCTTCTTGTCGGCCGGCATGGGGATGTGCAGAGAGACGAAGTCGGCGTTCTTAAGCACTTCGTCGCGGCTCATGCAGACGTACTCGGCAGGCAGGCCCTTGATCTCAAAGATATCCGTGTAAATGACCTTCATGCCCAGCGCGACGGCACGCTTGGCCAGCTCCTGAGAAATGCGGCCCATGCCGATCAGACCGAGGGTCTTGCCGTTCAGCTCGATGCCCTCGTATTTCTTCTTATTCCACTCGCCATTTTTCATGGTGACGTTGGCAATGCCGATATAGCGGGCCATGGAGAACATGTGGCCCAGCGCCAGCTCGGCCACCGAAGCGGAAGAAGCGCGCGGGGTGTTGTTGACCTTGATGCCCTTTTCCTCGGCGTATTTGACGTCGATGTTGTCGACGCCCACGCCGCCGCGGATGACCAGCTTGAGCTTTCCGCCCTCGACGGCGGCGTCAATGATGGGCTGGCGCACCTTGGTGGCGCTGCGGACAACCAGGACATCGTATTCCTTGACCTTCTGGGCCAGCTCTTCGGGTTCGTAGAACTGCTCGGTGACCTCGTAGCCTTTTTCTCTCAGGGCCGCGACGGCGGCTTTTTCCATACCGTCGGAAGCGAGAACTCTAATCATTGTAAACAATCCTTTCTGCTTCGTAATCGGGGGGACGCTCTCCCCTTTTGCTGCAAGGGCGGCTTATTTGCTGTGCTCGGCCTCGAATTTTTTGAGGAAGTCGACCAGGGCGATAACACCTTCCTTGGGCATGGCGTTGTAAATGGACGCGCGCAATCCGCCGACGCTCTTGTGGCCCTTGAGATTGTCAAACCCCGCCTTCTTGCTGGCGGCGACAACCTCAGCGTCCAGCTCGGCCGATTCGGTGACAAACGGGACGTTCATGAGCGAACGGTCCTCCTTGCGGACGGATCCCCTGAACATCTTGGAGGAATCGAGGAAGTCATACAGGATGGCGGCCTTTTCCTCGTTGAGCTTGTTCATGGCGGACAGGCCGCCCAGGCTCTTCAGGTATTTGAAGACCTTGCCGCAGCAGTAGATGGCCCAGCAGTTGGGAGTGTTGTACATGGAATCGTTGTCGGCATGGGTCTTGTACATCATATAGATGGGGGTCTTGGGGTCAAGATCCTCGCGGATGAGGTCTTCACGGACGATGACGACAGTCATGCCGGCGGGGCCGACGTTTTTCTGCACGCCCGCCCAGATAAGGCCGTAATCGGAGACATTGCAGGGCTTGGACAGGAACATGGAGGACTGGTCGGAAACCAGAATTTTGCCCTTGGTGTTGGGCAGCTTTTTCCAGGTCGTACCGTTGATGGTCTCGTTTTCGCAGATATAGACGTAATCGGCGTCGTCGGGGATATCGAGATTATCGCAGTCGGGGATATAGGAGAAGTTTTTGTCCTTGCTGGAGGCGACAATGTCGACCTCGCCATACTTTTTGGCCTCAGCGATGGCCTTCTTGGACCAGGATCCGGTTTCAACATAACAGGCTTTGCCGTTTTTCATCAGGTTCATGGGAACCATGGCGAATTGCAGCGTGCCGCCGCCCTGGATGAACAAAACCTTGTAATTGTCGGGGATACCCATCAGCTCGCGCAGATCGGCCTCGGCCTCGTGCAGGATCTGCTCGGAGACCTTGGAGCGGAGGGTCATTTCCATGACGGAGGTGCCGCGTCGGCGTGCGGGCATGGTGGCA
>CAJMOV010000231.1 GCA_905215125.1 uncultured bacterium
GAAAACGTCGCTCGATGAGCTGTTTTCTTCCCTTTCAGGCAATAAATACTTAGAGGATCGCATCGCTTCGGCCATCATTTCGGAAGAGGAAATGGCCGATTCGGCCAGCCCTGAGCTGAGCGATATCCGCCGCCAGATGCGGGTTTCGGCTTCGCGTGTGCGCGAAGCGCTTAATAAGATAACCTCGTCGCCCAATTATCAGAAGATGCTGCAGGATTCGCTGGTCACCATCCGCTCGGGCCGCTACGTCGTGCCTGTCAAGGCGGAATACCGGTCTGCTTTCGGGGGACTGGTCCACGACGTATCCTCCAGCGGCGCAACGCTTTTTATTGAGCCCTCGGCCGTCGTCGACCTCAACAATGCCATCCGTGTGCTGACGGGCAAGGAGCAGCATGAAATTGAACGTGTGCTGGCTGAGCTTTCGGCAGAAGTGGCGTCGGCCGCTGGGAGCATTGGGCGTGATTATGAAACGCTCTGTGCGCTCGATTTCATTTTTGCCCGGGGTAAGCTGGCCTATAAAATGCGGGCCCTGCGGCCAAGGCTGACAAGCGAGGGGCGCACCGTCCTGCGCCGCGCCCGGCATCCGCTGCTGGATAAGGACGCGGCGGTGCCTATTGATTTTGAAATTGGCGGCAGATGCGACACCGTCATCATCACAGGTCCCAATAAAACGGTCGGCCTGCTGACCGTCATGGCACAGTGCGGCCTGCAAATCCCCGCGGGAGAGGACAGCGTCGTCCGCATCCGATCCTCCGTCCTGGCCGATATCGGCGACGAACAGAGCATTGAGCAGTCGCTGTCCACTTTTTCTTCCCATATGACCAACATTGTCGACATCCTGGCTGGCGCCGATGCCGGCGCTCTTGTCCTGCTCGACGAGCTTGGGGCGGGCACCGATCCCATTGAAGGAGCGGCGCTGGCTATGTCTATCATTGAGGAGCTGCGCCGCCGCGGCAGCGCCGTCATCGCCACAACCCATTACGCCGAGCTGAAAATGTATGCGCTGGAAACGGAAGGGGTAGAAAACGCCTCGTGCGAGTTTGACGTACAGACGCTGCGGCCGACCTATCGGCTGATTTTCGGCATCCCGGGCAAATCCAACGCCTTTGCCATCGCGTCGCGTCTGGGGCTTGCGCCCGGCATCATTGAAAACGCAGGCGAGCGCGTCGGGGCGGAGAGCAAGCGCTTTGAAGAAGTGATTTCCCAGCTGGAGGAGAAGCGGCAAGCGCTGGAAAGTCGGCTGGCATCGGCCGAGCGCGACCGCGCGCAGGCCGCTGAAGCGGCTCGTGTCGCCCGCGAACGGCTGGAAACGCTGGAGGGCGAGCGCGAGAAGCTCGTTATGGACGCCAAGCTCAAGGCGCAGGAGATCCTCAACAACGCCCGCGCCGCGTCAGAGCATGTATTGACGGAAGCGCGCCGCCTGCG
Source organism: uncultured bacterium (assembly GCA_905215125.1). Taxonomy (GTDB): domain Bacteria; phylum Bacillota; class Clostridia; order Oscillospirales; family Butyricicoccaceae; genus Ventrousia. Next base: position 1,426 of record CAJMOV010000231.1, read on the forward strand.
CCAGCAGGCGGAGGAGGGCAAGGATCCCAACCTGGCGGCGGCCCGTGCCGCCTTCCGCGGCGAGATTTCCGAAGCCGAGCGGCAGACCGCCCTGCAAAAGGCCAGGAAAAAGGCCATACCGCCCCCGCGTCCCCTGCGCGCCGGCGACACCGTCGAGCTGCTGGCGACCAAGACGCGGGCCACCGTGCTGGAGACGCCGGAAAAGGGGGGCAAGGTGCGCATCCAAGCCGGTATCATGAAGATTACCGTTGCGCCGGATGAAATCCAGTTTATTGAAGAAAGCAAGCCCCAAAAGCCGCAGCCCGTCCGCAGCGCAGGCGGCCGCGTACCCCGCCCGGAAGGGCAGGGGGCCAGCCTGGATCTGCGCGGAAAAACGGCGGACGAGGCCGTTATGGAGCTGGAGCGTTTTATTGACGGCGCTGTGCGCATGCACATTTCTGCCGTCACCATTATCCACGGCAAGGGCACCGGCGTTTTGCGCCGCACCGTTCAGGCCGAGCTTAGGTCCATGCCGCAGGTTAAGAGCTGCCGTCTCGGCGTCTACGGCGAAGGGGAGGACGGCGTTACCATCGCCGAGCTGGACGTGTAAGGAGCCCGGCAGCGCGCAACAGGATACAAATAAGAAAGCCGCCCTGATACAGGGCGGCTTTTGCTTACCGTTGCGGATCCGGCAGAGCTGTGTTGAGACAGGCCAGGGCATTCAGGGCTCGGGGAATACCGATATACGGCAGGCAGATGGTCAGCGCGTGCTCTCCCTGCCGTTGCCTACGGCGGCATTTCCGACGACGTGCGCACGAATGTTTTTCACAGCCGCCCTGCGCGCACAGGATGCAAAAGGTCAGCAGCTCGTGCTGCCGTATCCTCGTCTCCAGCCGGCTGAGAGACAGGCGGCTGTATCTCGTCCGGGGCTGCGCTGCCGGCAGGGGGCTGTTCAGCACAGCTGGACGACAGCAGAAAAATCAGGGCGGGCAAAAGCGCTGCGACGAATTTCCTTGGGACGCCCCCTGCGTCCCGGGCTTGACAAAAAGGACGTCGCCGGCAAGCTGTTTCATGAATTGGGGCCAAGCTTCGGCCGGAATGTCCTGGACGGAAACAGAGACGACCCCAGGGTCAACGCCCAGCGCTTGCTTTGCTGCTTTATCGCGGCCGGGAATCATGGCGATTGCCACATGCGGCATGGAAAATCATTTGTATTTTATTGTGCGGCATATCGGAGGAAAACGGGATGGCGAGACCGGAGCCTATTTCAGCAGCCCCAGGGGACGCAGCCAACCCTGTATATCGGCCTGCCGGCCGGTATCCCCATATACAGAAAGCTCAGACACAATGCTTAAGCCGGACAGCCTTTTCACGTCCTGGCGGATATGGCCTGCGCCCCCGCCGCCGTGGGTGCAGAACAGGGCCGCCTGTTTGCCGGAAAAATCGGCCTTTTCCAGAAAGGCAGCCACCGGCGGGGCCATAGTACTCCACCAGTTTGGGGTTCCGATTAAGACGATATCATAGCGCGACATGTCTGGCATCGCCGATCTGAGAGCGGGGCGGAAGCCAGCGCGGATTTCCTGCCTGGCCTGGGCGACGACTGTGTCGTAGTCCCGGGGATAAGGCGTTTGGGGAACCAGCTCAATCAGGTCCCCGCCCGTTTCGCGGGCGACGGCTTCCGCCAGGCGGCGGGTGTTGCCGGAATGGGAGTAGTAAACAATCAGGGCTTTCATAAAAAATCCTCCTGTGTCTGTTAGGTGACTGGCGTGCTGTGATGCGGCTTCAGACGAAGTGCGGCCATGCGGAAGCGACCGCCCAAAAATAAAAATGCAGATATCCCTTTGGACACCTACATTTTAAAGGAAGAGCTGAGAAATGTCCAATACTCAGTTTGAATGCTGAGATATGCGCAAAAAGCATGAAGGACAGCCGGAAAGCAGCATGTATACTTACGGCGCTTTGCGATCGAGCGGGCCTGCACGCCATTAC
>CAJMOV010000232.1 GCA_905215125.1 uncultured bacterium
GAGATCGCGCCCCAGCTCGGCGCGTTTGCCAAAATAGCCGCCCATTTCCTTGAAGCGCTGGTACTCCAGCAGTGCTTCGACAAGCTCAGCGCGCGGGTCTTCAGGGCTATTTTCTTCATATACAGGCAGCAGCATCTTAGATTTAATAACCATAAGCTGTGCCGCCATTGTAATGAACTCGGCCGCAACCTCCATATTAAACTCCTGCATCTGCTGGATGTATTCCAAATATTGATCCAATATCTGTGAAATGGGAATATCGTAAATATTGACTTTATTCTTCGCTAAAAGATGCAGCAGTAAATCCAATGGACCGTCAAAGACGGACAAATGAAACGTAACGGTATTTTCCATTAAAACAGACCGAGAATAGCAGAAAAGATATGGCTGCAAATTTGCATAGCGCCGCTGATAACAAGATTTTGCCCCGCAGCAATGATTCCGTCAAGGGCGCCAAAAAAGACCGCAACCAAGAGCACAAGACGGATGGTTCCCTCATAAGGCAGGATTTTTGCCAATACGTCGTTTGGAAGCAGCGGATAAAGTATTTTTGAGCCATCAAGCGGCGGTACCGGAAGAAGGTTAAAAACCGCCAAGCCGGCACTGATCGATGCCGTATACATGAAGAACTCCGCCAGGGCAATCAGTATGCGATTCGTGCTGAAAAGCATAATGCCAAAATAGATAAAAAATCCGATAAAGCACAGCAAAATATTTGCTGCCGGACCTGCCAGCGCAGTTAAGGCAATATCGCGCTTGCGGTGCTTGAAATAAAAAGGATTGATAGGCACTGGTTTGGCCCACCCTATACCGGCAATCAAAATACACAGAAACCCGATGGGGTCGATATGCGCCAGCGGGTTGAGGGTCAAACGGCCGGCATTACGCGCAGTGTTATCACCCAGGGCATAGGCCGCCCATCCATGCGCCATTTCATGAAACGTGATAGCCAGCAGTGCGGCCGGAATAATAATAAACAAATCGTTTAAAGATTGGGTGAAGAAAATGGCCGTTTCCCCCTTTTAGTAGTTTTACCCGCCATTTAAAGCTCACAGCGCACGAGATCCTCATAGGTTTCACGGCGTATGGCAAGACGAGGCGTGCCATTGGAAATTAGAACAACCGGTGGCCTAAGAAGACGATTATAGTTAGACGCCATGGAATATGTATACGCGCCCGTCGCAAATACGCACAGCACATCGCCGCGCCGCGCCGGCTGAAGGTAGATGTCTCGAGTGATCATATCCCCGCTTTCACAGCATTTGCCGGCGATAGTGACCAGCTGGCTTTTGTCCTGCCCTGCTCGGTTGACAATGCAGGCGTCATACTGTGCCTGGTAAAGGGCAAACCGCGGGTTATCCGACATGCCGCCGTCAATAGCGACATAGGTACGGGAATTCGGCGCCGATTTAATACTGCCGACGGTATACAGTGAGACGCCTGCAGCACAGACGATGGCGCGCCCCGGCTCGATTACCACCTCCGGCACGGGAATACCATATTTTTCACAGCTTTGCCGCACAGCCTGTGCCAAAAACGCGATCATCTCATCAACAGGCACCGGCTTGTCCTGCGGCATGTATTTAACGCCAAAGCCGCCGCCCAAAATAAGCTCCTTCAACTTACAGCCGTACCCTGTCTGAAGACGCGCAAACAGCGAGACCATCACGTCAGCCGCAATGCCGAAAGGCTCCTTTAGAAAGACCTGTGAGCCAATGTGGCAATGCAGGCCGCAAAAGTCCAGATAGGTACAGTCCTTTAACGCCCTTACGGCGGCAAAAACCGCTTCGTCTTCAATCCCAAAGCCGAATTTGCAGTCGCTGTGCCCTGTACTGATAAATTCGTGAGTATGGGCGTCAACGCCCGGCTTGACGCGAAGCAGGACGCGCGCGCGACGATTCAACCGGGCGCAAATGGCGTCCAGCCGTTCAATTTCATCAAAGCAATCGACGACAATGGAACCAATGCCGCTTTCCACTGCATAGCGCAGCTCGTCGTCGGTTTTGTTATTTCCGTGGAAATGCAGATGCCCGGCCGGGAAGCCCGACTGGAGGGCGGTGTAAAGCTCTCCTCCTGAAACGACGTCAGCATTCAGCCCTTCACTTTGCAGTATGCGGTACAAAAAGCCGGCGCACAGCGCCTTGCTGGCATAGGCTACCTTGAAATTCCCGCCGAATTCATGGCGCATGGCCCCCATAAAGGCGCGGCACTGGCTGCGGACAGCATCCTCGCTTATAACATACGCGGGGGTGCCAAAATTTTGCGCTACCTCCCAAAGGTCAACGCCATCCATCCTGAGCCTTCCAGCCGGGTCAACACTGAAATGCTCGCTATAAAGTCCCTGCTCCATACTGTTTATTCCCCAATCCCGGCAAAAATTTCCCGGATTACTTCATCCCGGCCGGTGTGCTTAGACGCCGAAAATGCGATTGCAGGCACATGGTTGGGCAGCTCCAGTTTTTCACGCACAATAGCCAGCTGCCCTGCCACCTGAGAAGGTTTTAATTTATCGGACTTGTTGGCAATAATGGCCAACGGCAAGCCATATGACCGCGCCCATTCTACCATCAGCTTGTCATCCGCCGTAGGCTGATGCCGAATGTCGACAATAATAAAGAATCGGCGGATATATTCCATATCATGATGAAGATACTGGTCGATAAGGGCGGAGTACCGCTTTTTCTCCTGCTGTGAGGTTTTGGAATATCCATAACCTGGCAGGTCTACCAGCCATAGTTTGTTTTCTACAATAAATAGATTAACAAAAACCGTTTTTCCAGGTGTCGAGCTGACGCGCGCAAATCCATTTCTGCCTACAAGCGAATTGATGGTAGAGGACTTTCCGACGTTTGACCGCCCAGCAAACACGATGCGTGGCCGGCTATCGGGCGGAAAGCCCTTTTCATCAGCAGCTGAACGGATAAATTCCGCATTTTTCAATATCATGCTCTTACCTGTATGTTCCGGCTGGCACGGCAATATCCTGCGGCGGAATTGCCAGCGCTGCAACCACATCCTCTGCGGGATCCTCCCGCGGGATCTGACGCAGCTCAGAGCCAAAGATGGCGTCGACAACCTGATCCATATGGGAAACACAGACAAAGTTGAGCGATGCGCGCACCGTTTGGTCAATTTCAGCCAGATCCGGACGGTTATCCTCCGGCACCAATACTGTTGTAACGCCGGCGCGGAGGGCAGCCATTGTCTTTTCTTTCAGCCCACCAATAGGCAAAACACGGCCGCGAAGGGTGATTTCGCCCGTCATGGCAAAGCTGCGGGAAACTGGACGTCCCGTCAGAGCCGAAATAAGGGCGGTCGCCATCGCAATACCATACCCTGCACTCAGCTCAATCAAGCAATCCTCTTGTTCCAACAGGCGCAGGGTCT
>CAJMOV010000233.1 GCA_905215125.1 uncultured bacterium
TTATTTTTGAAGAATTTTTCATTTTTTCCCTTGCGTCGCTACAAATAACAGGCAGGGCGGTCCGCCGGCCCGCAGCGCCGCTCAGGGCGCAGGACGCCGATCGCTTTTTCGCCGTCCTTCCCTTTTCCCCCACGGGCGCGCAGCGGCGGTGCGTGCGCGACTGCTTTGCCGATATGACGTCGGGCAAGCGCATGAACCGGCTTTTGCAGGGGGATGTCGGCTCGGGCAAGACGCTGGTGGCCGCCGCCGCCGTCTGGCTGTGCGCGCAAAATGGCCGTCAGTCCGCTGTCATGGCGCCGACTGAGCTTTTGGCCCAGCAGCATTACCGCACGCTGACAAAGCTGCTCGCCCCCTTCGGCATCCGCGCAGTGCTTCTAACCTCATCCATGGGCAAAAAGGCGCGGGACGACGCAAAGCGCGCCCTGCGCGAGGGACAGGCCCATCTGGCCTGCGGCACCCACGCCCTGCTGGAGGACGACGTCGTCTTTGAACACGCGGCGCTCATGGTCGTCGACGAGCAGCATCGTTTCGGCGTGCGCCAACGGGCCGCTCTGGCGGAAAAATCCAACGACGCGCATCTGCTCGTCATGTCTGCCACCCCCATCCCGCGGACGCTGACCCTCATCCTGTTCGGGGACCTTGACCTGTCGGTCATCGACGAGCTGCCGCCAGGGCGGCAGAAAATCGAAACCTACTGTGTCAGCGAAAGGCTGCGCGCGCGTGCCTACCGCTTCCTGAATGAGCAAATCGAGGCGGGCGGGCAGGCGTACATCGTCTGCCCTGTCATCGACGAGCCGGAGGAAGGGGGCAAGCGGGCGGCGGCCACCTACGCCTCTCAGCTTCGGGAACGCTTTCCCACCCTGCGTATCGGCCTGATGCACGGGCGGCTCAAGGGATCGGAAAAGGAAGCCGTCATGGACGCCTTCCGCCGCGGCGAGCTGGACGTGCTGGTGTCGACCACCGTTGTCGAGGTCGGCGTCGACGTGCCCAACGCCACCCTGATGCTGATTGAAAACGCCGAGAGCTTCGGCCTGTCGCAGCTGCATCAGCTGCGCGGACGGGTGGGGCGCGGGCCGCGGCAGTCCTACTGCATCCTGATGCAGGGGGGCGGCGGAGAGACGGCAAAGCAGCGCCTTTCCGCCCTTTGCCGCGAGTCGGACGGCTTCCGCATCGCGGAAGAGGATCTGCGTCTGCGCGGACCGGGCGACTTTTTCGGTAGCCGGCAGCACGGCCTGCCCGATTTCCGCATCGCCGACCTTGCGGCCGACGTCGGTATTTTACAGCGCGCCCAGCAGGCGGCGGCCGAGCTGCTTCGACGCGATCCTGGGCTGCGCCTGCCCGAAAGCCATACAGCCGCCCTGCGCGCCGCCGCCATGCTTCACACCGGCGAGGGCGCACCGCTCAATTAGCGCAAGTATTTTCAGCCGGCATATTATGCCGGCTGCTTTGCTCCGCCCTCCGCAAGGCGCAGCCATATAAAAGGTAGGCTACAGCAATCCCCACTTGAAACTGCCGGCAAAATGCGATAAGCTATAAGAAACCAAAAACAAAGGAGAAGTATCGCTATGAAACACGCTTGTTCCCGCGCGCTGGCCCTTGTGCTGGCCCTGGCCTTGCTGAGCGTCAGTGCGCTGGCCGCAGATTTTACCGGCCGCGCCGACGATCTCAACGCTCTCGGTCTGTTCCAGGGCAGCGGCACAGATGAAAACGGCAGCCCTGTTTATGGCCTTGATCGTGCGCCCACCCGCGCCGAAGCCGTCACCATGCTCGTCCGTCTGCTCGGCAAGGAGAGTGAAGCCCTGGCCGGCGACTGGGATGTCCCCTTTACCGACCTGTCAGGCGCCAGCGCCTGGGCTTTGCCCTATGTCGGCTACGCCTATGCAAACGGTCTGACCCTCGGCGAGACCGACACCCTGTTTGGAACGGGCAACCTGTGTTCCGCCCAGATGTACTGCACATTTGTGCTGCGTTCTCTGGGGTACAGCGATACTGCCGCCGATGCGGGCGACGCCGACTTCACCTATGCCGAAGCGGTGGACGCCGCCTGTGCGCTCGGCCTGCTGGATCCCGTAACGGCCCAGGGCGAGTTCCTGCGGGACGAGGTTGTCGCCGTTTCCTATGCTGCGCTGGCCACCCCCATTAAGGGCAGCGAGACCCTGCTCATTGAAAAGCTGGCCGAGGAAGGCGCTGTCGACGCAGACGCGGCGCAGGCCCTTGCTGACAAGGCCGATACATACCGCGAATACAGCGAGCTGCTTGCCGCACAGGGCGAAAGCGTCGACCTTTCCTACACGCTGGAGGGTTCGCTCACTTCAGCGGGCGTCGTCGTTCCCGTCACAGCGGAGGGCCGGGATCAGGTCCGCGTCACAGCAGAGGGCTTTGAAATGGCCTCTGTCATGACCAGCACTGTGATGGAGCAGTCCATTACTGTGGAAAGCTATGTCCGCGACGGCATCCTTTACATCAATGACGGCGTCAGCAAAACAAAGTCGGCTGTCGACGACGCCGGCCTTTCTTCCCCCGCCGCGCTGTGGGATGCTACCGGCGTCGACATGCCTCTCTATTTCATCGACACCATTTCCCGCGTCGAGGATGAGGATGGCGTCGCCTATACACTGACCATTCCCGGCAGCCTGCTGTCCTCCCTGACATCGGCTTTGATGGGCGAGGACGTCCTGGGCGAGCTCGACGCTGCGCTGGGCGGCGTCACCCTGACCGTGCGTTTTGCCGACGGGGCCGCCCAGAGCATTTCCGCGCAGCTGACCGCCAGCGCCAGTATCGCCGGTCTGCCGTCTGAAATGCTCGTCAGCATGGAAGCCGACGTCAACGCGCTGGGCGACGACGTCGCCGTTTCCTTCCCGTCCGACCTGGACGGCTATACTGACGCACAGTAAACGCCGTTTAAAGCCCGGCTTCGGGCGGGCAGACAAATTGCCCGCCCGATTTTCTTCAATATTTTGCAAAAGGACTTGACAGAAGGCCGGCCGTTATGCTAAAATTGGTAAGCTGACGAAACGCGGCACGAGTGTTTGTGACGCGCGGGTGTAGTTCAATGGTAGAATGTCAGCCTTCCAAGCTGAAAACGTGGGTTCGATTCCCATCACCCGCTCCACGCCCTTTTTCCCGCAAAAAGACTGGAGAATAGGGTGTTGGTATCTCCCGGTCGCGCAGCGCGGCGCCTGCGAAGAGTTTATGTGCCTGTAGCTCAGCAGGATAGAGCAACTGCCTTCTAAGCAGTAGGTTGGGGGTTCGAGTCCCTCCAGGCACGCCAGTTTCATAGTTTATGTGGTGGGTGTAGCTCAGTCGGTTAGAGCATCAGATTGTGGTCCTGAGGGTCGTGGGTTCGATTCCCATCACCCACCCCATTTTCTCTTCT
>CAJMOV010000234.1 GCA_905215125.1 uncultured bacterium
GTTACGAGGTTTCCGCTTACATTCCCGGCGTTGGTCACAACCTGCAGGAGCACTCTGTCGTTCTGATCCGCGGCGGCCGTGTCAAGGATCTGCCTGGCGTGCGTTATCACATTATCCGCGGCACGCTGGACACCCAGGGCGTTTCCGGCCGTATGCAGGCCCGTTCCAAGTACGGCGCCAAGCGTCCCAAGGCTGGCAAGGCCGGCAAATAATCCCCTGCGCTTTCTTAGCACAAGGTATATCGCAAAGCAGCCGCTTTAGTGGTATTTGACATAGATGGAGGAAATCCGTCTTGTGTGCAAAACCGCTTTGGCGCAGACAGAAGCCGGGTAAGGCCCCACGGGGCTTTCATCCGCAATAGCTTTTGAGTACCTATGAAATCATACTGTGAAGGAGGGAAGCAAAGTGCCCAGAAGAGGTTTTGTTCCCAAGAGGGACGTTCTTCCGGATCCGCTTTACAACTCAAAGCTTGTGACGAAGCTTATCAACAACATCATGTTTGACGGCAAAAAGGGCATCGCGCAGAAGATTGTGTATGACGCTTTTGAAATCGTCAAGGAAAAATCGGGTAAGGAACCCGTCGAGATGTTCGAGCAGGCCATGGAAAATGTCATGCCCTCGCTGGAAATCAAGGCTCGCCGTGTCGGCGGCGCCACCTATCAGGTCCCGATGGAAGTCCGCCCTGAGCGCCGCCAGACCCTTGGCCTGCGCTGGATTACCAACTATTCCCGCGCCCGCAGCGAGAAGACCATGAAAGAGCGCCTGGCCGGCGAAATTCTCGACGCGTGCAACAACACCGGCGGCGCTGTCAAAAAGCGCGAAGATACCCATAAGATGGCCGAAGCCAACAAGGCGTTCGCCCATTTCCGTTGGTAATTTGTGCCGATACCGCCGATCAATTTTGAAAGGAGCAAATCAATGCCAAGGCAGTATCCTTTGGAGTTGACTCGTAATATTGGCATTATGGCGCATATTGACGCCGGTAAGACGACTACGACAGAGCGTATCCTGTTCTACACCGGCCGCAACCACAAGATGGGCGAGACCCACGAGGGCGCGGCGACCATGGACTGGATGGAGCAGGAGCAGGAGAGAGGCATTACCATCACCTCGGCTGCGACGACCTGCACCTGGAAGGATCACCGGATCAATATCATTGACACTCCGGGTCACGTTGACTTTACCGTCGAGGTCGAGCGTTCGCTGCGCGTTCTGGACGGCAGCGTCACTGTCTTCTGCGCCAAGGGCGGCGTCGAGCCCCAGTCGGAAACCGTTTGGCGGCAGGCCGACAAGTACGGCGTCCCGCGCATGGCGTATGTCAATAAAATGGACATCATGGGCGCTGATTTTTACCGCGTCGTATCCATGATGCACGAGCGCCTGAAATGCAATGCCGTTCCCATCCAGCTGCCCATCGGGGCGGAAGATACCTTCCGCGGCATCATCGACCTGGTCGAAATGAAGGCCGACGTCTATTATGACGATTTGGGCAAGGACATGCGCGTCGAGGAAATCCCCGACGATATGAAGGATCTGGCTGAGGAATACCGCGGCAAGCTGCTGGAAGCCGTATCCGAGTTTGACGACGAAATTATGGAAAAGTACCTCGAGGGTGAGGAAATTTCCGTCAAAGCCATTAAGGACGCCATTCGCAAGGCGACCATCGCCGTTAAGATGATCCCCGTCATCTGCGGCACGTCCTACCGCAACAAGGGCGTGCAGAAGCTGCTTGACGCTGTCATCGACTATATGCCCGCGCCGACCGATATCAAGGCCATCGAGGGCGTCAACCCCGAAACGGGCGAGGAAGACTGCCGTCATTCTTCGGACAGCGAGCCCTTCTCCGCCCTGGCCTTCAAGATCATGACGGATCCTTATGTGGGCAAGCTGTGCTTCTTCCGTGTCTATTCCGGCACGCTGAAGACCGGCTCTACCGTTCTCAACAGCTCAAAGCAGAAGAATAACCGCGAGCGCATCGGCCGCATCCTTCTGATGCACGCCAATCACCGCGAAGACATTGAGATGGTTTATTCCGGCGACATCGCCGCCGCCGTCGGTCTCAAAAACACCACGACGGGCGACACGCTGTGCGATGAAAACCATCCCATCATCCTGGAATCCATGGAATTCCCCGAGCCGGTTATCCGCGTCGCCATCGAGCCCAAGACCAAAGCTGGTCAGGAAAAGATGGGCATAGCGCTGGCCAAGCTGGCCGAGGAAGACCCCACCTTCCGCACCTATACCGATGAGGAGACAGGGCAGACCATTATCGCCGGCATGGGCGAGCTGCATCTGGAAATCATCGTTGACCGTCTGCTGCGTGAGTTCAAGGTGGAAGCCAACGTCGGCGCGCCCCAGGTTGCTTATAAGGAGACCATCCGCAAGTCGGCCGAGCAGGATACCAAATACGCCCGTCAGTCCGGCGGTAAGGGCCAGTACGGCCATGTCAAGATCAAGCTTGAGCCCAATGAGTCGGGTAAGGGATATGAATTTGTCAACGCCATTGTCGGCGGTTCTATCCCCAAGGAATATATTCCGGCTGTTGATCAGGGCATCCAGGGCGCCATGCACGCCGGCGTTCTGGCGGGCTATCCGGTCGTCGATGTCAAGGTCACACTGTACGACGGCTCGTATCACGAGGTTGACTCCTCTGAAATGGCCTTTAAGATCGCCGGTTCCATGGCCTTCAAGGATGCCATGCGAAAGTGCGACCCTGTCATCATGGAGCCCATCATGAAGGTTTCCGTTATTGTCCCCGAGGAGTATATGGGCGACGTCATCGGCGACCTTAACTCCCGCCGCGGGCAAATCCAGGGTATGGAAGCCCGTACCGGCGCACAGCAGATTGACGCGTTTGTCCCGCTGTCTGAGATGTTCGGCTACGCCACTGATATGCGCAGCCGCACGCAGGGCCGCGGCCAGTATTCCATGGAGCCCAGCCATTATACCGAAGTGCCCAAGAGCATCCAGGAAAAGATCGCGTCCGGCAAGTAATTGCGCGAAAGCCCTTGCAATTTCCGCAGAGATCGGTTAGAATAGTCTCGATATTCACTTTAAAAACGCTTATTGTTACACATAAGGAGGAAGAACAATGGCCAAGGCAAAATTCGAAAGAACCAAACCCCATGTTAACATCGGCACCATTGGTCACGTCGACCACGGCAAGACTTCCCTGACCGCCGCTATCACCAAGGTGCTGGCTTTCCAGGGCAAGGCCAAGTACGAAGCGTATGACGCTATCGACAAGGCCCCCGAAGAGCGTGAGCGCGGTATTACTATCAACACCGCCCACGTCGAATATGAGACCGACAAGCGTCACTATGCCCACGTTGACTGCCCGGGCCACGCCGACTATATCAAGAACATGATCACCGG
>CAJMOV010000235.1 GCA_905215125.1 uncultured bacterium
CTCCCGGCGCCGGAAGCAGCCACTGCTATTCCCCGGATGTACAGGCCCCTCTGACGCGAAAAGCGCCGGCTTTAACGGGCAGCCCCGCAACGCCTAAAGCGTCAGCGCTTACCTTCCCCTGCTGCTGCCATGTAAAGCGGCCGCCGCTTCTGCCGGCGTCCCTGCGTTGAAGGGCGCGGCCGCGGGCTTGACGGGACGCAGCGGCGCTTGCGGGCAGCTGCAACGGCAGTCCGGAAATTGATCTGCTCCCTTTTCTTTTGTTTCGAATTGTGGTATGATAAACTATCTGCTTATCGCGAAAGGAGGGGCTGCCATTGGCATGGAGACGGGACGGGCGCGTTGCGCCGGTCGTCAAATGGGCCGGGGGAAAGCGGCAGCTCCTGCCGGAAATCCTGCCCCTGCTTCCCAAACGGATTTCCGTCTACTGCGAGCCCTTTGTCGGCGGCGGGGCCGTTTTGTTTGCGCGCCAGCCGCGGCACGCCGTCATCAACGACTTAAACGGCGAGCTTATTAACCTGTATGCCGTCATCCGCAGCGATATCGACGGGCTGATAGAGGATCTGCGCAGGCACAAAAATACGGCGGAGTATTTTTACTCCATCCGCGACCTTGACCGCGACAGGGCGCATTTTTCCGCCTTAAGCGACGTCGAGCGGGCGTCGCGTTTGCTCTATCTCAATAAAACCTGCTTTAACGGCCTGTTCCGCGTCAACGCCGCCGGCGAATTCAACACCCCTTTCGGCCGCTACCGGAACCCCAATATCGTCGACGAGACGACGCTGCGCGCCGTACACCGCTACCTCTGCCGCAACGACGTCGCCCTGCTCAGCGCCGATTTTGAAGCCGCCGTCGCCGACCTGCCCCGCGGCGCCTTCGTCTACCTGGATCCCCCCTACGACCCCATTTCAGATACCGCTAATTTTACCGGGTACAGCAGCGGAGGGTTTGACCGCCGGCAGCAGCAGCGCCTGCGGGAATGCTGCGATGATTTGACGCGCCGCGGCATACGCTTTCTTCTTTCCAATTCGGCGACCGGCTTTATTCGCGAGCTTTATGCCGACTATGGCGAACGCTACGGGCTGATCACCGTGCGCGCGCGCCGGGCTGTCAACGCCGTTGCCGAACGGCGTGGGCCCATTGATGAAATTTTGGTGAGGAATTATGGGACTAAACGATGACGCATGGGAAACGCTGTTTGAGCAGTACGATATCGCAGAAAGGGTCCGGCAAGACGGAGCCTTTGTCATTTCCGCCGCGCAGATTAAGCAGGTCCGCGAGCCGCGCCTTATGACCAAATTTGACCATGTCATCAACCTGCCGGCGCTGTTCCAGCAGCATCGGCTGGCCATTTTGCCCATATCAAGGGGCGATTATGTCATTTCTTCCTTTTCCGCATACCAGGACTTTCCGCCCGACGGCGGCGAGCAGGCGCTTGTCCGGCTGCCCGCCGGGCTGCAGAGCCTGTCTGCGCAGTTTCTGGTCAGCGAGGCGATCGCCCTCAACTGCGCGGGGGCCTGCGGCATCCTCTCCGATTTTCTCGGCGAGGATGCACTGACGGCAACGGTCAGCGGGCGTATGGGCTCGGGCCAGTTCGATTTTGAAATCAACACCTCATCCGGCCTGCGGACGGTCAGCGTCAACAACGCGCAGATTGAAATTGACGCCGCCTATGAAGGCGAGCGCTGTCTGGCCCTGTTTGAGGCCAAGCTCAGCCTGTCGAGCGATTTTCTAATCCGGCAGCTTTACTATCCCTTCCGCACCTGGGATCGCCGTGTTTCCAAAAGGGTGAGACCCGTTTTTCTCGTTTTTTCCGGCGGCATTTTTTATCTGTATGAATATTGCTTTATGACGCCGGGCAGCTACAATTCCCTCGCGCTTGTCCGGCAAAAGCGCTACGCCATCGACACTGGCATTACGATGGAGGATGTCGGCGCCCTTTTGCGCACGGTACGGCCGGCCGCCGAGCCGGATATCCCCTTCCCGCAGGCCAACACCTTCAGCCGGGTTGTCAACCTGCTCGAGCTGCTGGCGCAGGGCCCGATGAGTAGCGCCGATATCACCGCCCATTATCTTTTCGCTCCGCGCCAAACCGGCTATTATACCAACGCCGCGCGCTACCTCGGCTTTGTCCGGCGGGATGGGACGCGGGCCGCCCCGCTCTATTCGCTAACGGAAAAGGGCCAGCGTCTGATGTCCCTGGGCGTGCGCGAGCGGCATCTGGCCCTGATCAGCGCGATTTTAGAGCACGAGGTCTTCCGCCGCGTGCTCTCTGCCTGCCTTAACTGCGGCCGGATGCCAGACGTAGCCTTCGCCGCGCAGGTCATGCGGCAATGCCGTATCTATAACGTCCGTTCAGAGGACACCTACGAGCGCCGCGCTTCCACCGTCATCCGTTGGCTGCACTGGGTTTTGTCTGTCGTCCGGCAGCAGCAGCAAATGTATTTTGAAATATAAAAAAGCCTTTGATGTTTTATGTATCAAACCGGATGTGATGGGTATGCGGTTTCTGCCTGCGGCGCGCCGGGCGATAAAACAGTCTCCGGCAATGAGAGAGGCTTTGGGGCAAGAGCTTCTCTGCAAAGCGTGGAACGTGCGCGCTTTACGGGCAAAGATTTTTTACCCCGCTTTTCTATCCTGCCCTGTTGCCGCACATAGCATCTGTGTGTTGCCTTATGCGTTGAAATGTGGAAAACCGTCTCCCGCCGCAGACGCGGACCGGTCTTTGTGTGGGAACGCGCCGTTGCTGCGCTCGCCTCCCGGCTCTGCTGCGGCTGAAAGCCGCTTTCCCGTTTCAGCGTACCCGCTGTTTTTGCCAAGTTCTGATTTCATGCGGGTTTGCAGCGTTTGCTGCCAGTCGGCAAATACAGGAAAAAATATTTTAAACCCCCTTGCCAAACGTCTCCCTTTTGGGTATAATAAAGGAGTACGCGGGCGTAGTTCATCGGTAGAATGAAAGCTTCCCAAGCTTTAGAGGTGGGTTCGACTCCCATCGCCCGCTCCAGCAAGTTGCGAAATCTAACGATTTTGCAACTTTTTATTTTGGTTTTGACGCAAAATATTGTGATTTCTGTTTTGAACTTTACACTGTAAAAGTAGCATGTGACAGTAGAAAGAGGCCGCCTGCTTCGGCAGGCAGCCTCTAAGAATATTTTCCCGATCCTGGATCAGGAAATTGCCGGCCGTTCATTTGAAGAACGATGTATCCAGCGGCAGAGCCGGCCAAACCGGTCCTGGAGACTTTGTTGTCATGGGCAGAACGCGGTAAGGCGCCGCCAAAGTCCGTTTGGGAGAAAGACGTGTAC
>CAJMOV010000236.1 GCA_905215125.1 uncultured bacterium
CAGGTTGGATTCTGCCGGCCGGCTGCGGACAGCCGCGCCGTCCTGCGTATGCACATGGCGGGCGGCGAGTTCTGTGGAAACGCTTCGCGCAGCTTTGCCGTTTGGCTGGCCCTGGGCGGATTGGAAACATTGGGAAAGGCCTATGCCTTGCGCCCCATGCCGCAGGGCGGACGGAAAATAGACATTGAGGTGTCCGGCCACAACGGGATTTTATCAGTCGATGTACAGGGCAACGGCAGTCAAAACGGCTGCTTTGCCGCCGTCGACATGCCACTGCCTCTTGCTGTCGAACACGGAGAAAGCAGAGAGCTGGGCCCGTACAGCATGGTTCGGTTTGAGGGCATCACTCACCTGGTTTTACCCGCTGCGGCGCCGGACGCCGACCTGCTTCCCGCCGCGCGCTGCCTGCTGCGAAGCCGTGGCGTGCAGTCGATGGATCTTGGGCTCATGTTTCTGGACGAAAAGAACGCGCGGATGACCCCGCTTGTCTGTATTGAAGCAGTTGGCTCGCAGGTGTGGGAAAGCAGCTGCGGGTCGGGATCCGTCGCAGCCGCCTGCGCCATGGCCGACCGGAGCGGACGGGATGTTTGTGATCTCACGCTGCATCAGCCGGGCGGTACTTTATGCGTCAGCGCTGAAAGGGAAGGCGGCCGCATTATCCGCGCCCGTTTGGCCGGCGACGTCGCTATCTCATCCTACGGCTTTGTGTTGATTTGATGCAAAGGGAAAAAGCCCGGGGGGTTCCCCGGGCTTTTTGCATGGACAGGAATCAATCGCTGAAAGACGCTTCCGCCGCATGGGCGGAGCCGATTTACAGCGCGCGGCCGCGGCGGGCGATCAAAGGCATCTTCATGGCCCGCGCCGGATGAACGGCGTACAGGCCGGGACGGCCCGGCGGCCGCCTGACGCCACCTTTTTGACAGGTCAGGAAGGCGGGAATTCCGGGAAATAGGGGATGAAGGGATCCTCCATCCCGCTGTTCCATTGCTCCCAGTCGACAAAGCAGATATCCAGATCGACGTTGCCCTCAATGCCGTCCACACGGCCTTTGCTGGAATACTGCCACATGTGGTGGTGATATTCAAAGCTGGTTGGGACCCAATCTTTGGTGTAGTGGGCCAGCCAGAAGGGATATTCGGTCAGAACGCTGATGTCAACCTCGTCAAATACGTTGGAGGTATTGGCATAGGTCATGGGGATATATCCGGCAGCCTCGATTGTGCGGCAGAAGGCGAGAGCGGCCGCCGTCACGACGCTGCCCGGCGTGGAATTAGTGCGTGATGTACTGCGTTCAACCCGTTCCCAGTCGAAAACCAACGGATAAGTGATGGGGTAATCGCGTACCCAGCTGAGCAGCTGATGGGCTTCCTCCACCCCCTCCTGAACGGTAACGGCCTGGGAAAAAATATAGGCCCCTACCTCCAGCCCGGCATCCAGCGCCCCTTCAATATTTCGGATAAAATACTCATCCTGGCGGAAGCTGCCGTTGGTATAGCCGCGGTAGCCAGCGCGGATAATGGCAAATTCGACGCCTGACGCCGCGACGCGATCCCAGTCGATGACGCCTTGGTAAGAAGACACATCAATTCCGACATGGCTTGTCCCCCCGGCGTAGTACAGGAAGCCGTTTTGGGTGTAAAAGCTGTCTTTATCGTATGTATTGGGCAGCAGCGGCGGGATGTCGTCCGGCGTGTCCGGATCCTCAGGGATCTCGGGCTCAGGCTCAGGTTCGGGCTCGGGTTCGGGTTCGGGCTCGGGTTCGGGCTCCGGTTCGGGTTCGGGCTCCGGGACTTCGGAGGCCTGTTCCATCAGGTTCATTAGGATAACGGCCGTCTCAGCCCGCGTCGCGCTGCTTTGCGGGTCAAACAGGTTGCCCGGCCGTCCGCTGATGATCTGATTCTGCCTGGCCCATTTGACAGCGCCCTGCGCATAAGACGAGATGCTGCTGTCATCGGCAAAAGCTTCGCCGCCGTCCTGCGGCGCGGGACTGCCGCTGTAACGCCAGAGGATCGCTATCATCTGTTCGCGCGTCACGGCGTCATAGGGGCCGAAGCGCCCATCGCCATAGCCGTTGACAAGGCCCTGCTGCTCTGCCCACAGCACTGCGTCGCTGTACCACAGCCCGGGATCGACGTCGCTGAAGCATTCGTGCCATTCTACGGCGGGCGAACCTGCGGCGCGGTACAGCACGGTGGCCAGCATGGCCCGGTTCATGGACAGGGTGGGGGAGAAAGCGGTGTCGGAGGTTCCGCTCATCCACCCGTTCTGGTGGCAGTAGGCGACGGCTTCGGCATACCAGGCGCCGTCGCTGACGTCAGTAAAAGCGCTGCCTTCCGCCGCGGCGGGCGCCGACAGCGCAAGCAGAGATACAAGCAGCAGGACGAAGGGGAATTTTTTCATGGGACGCATCGCAGCCTTCCTTTTCAGTACGCATTTGGTGGGGTTATTGCTTTATCATATCGAAAAACCGCGAAAAATACAAGAGATTTTACCGTACGATTTCACCCAATGTATGCCAATAAGCAGAAAAACAGGGCCTGGCGGACTTGCGGATTGGCCTGTTTTGATGTATAAATAAAGGTAGAAAAGGGAGGTTATACCGAATGGCCTATGAGAACATCATGGAGCAGATCGTCGAGCAGGAATATGACAGCATCAAGGATACGCTTGACTGCTGCGCCTGCCCCGTCTGCCGTGACGACATTATTGCTTACGCCCTGAACCGCCTGCCGCCGCAGTATGTTGTTACCCACCTTGGACGGAAGGCCAGCGAGATCATGCTGACCCGTAAGCAAAACAGTACCGACATACGAATTGCCATCTGTCAGGCGGCCGAGCATATCCGCAGCAATCCGCGGCATTAAAAGAAAAAACCAGGCAAAAGCCTGGTTTTTTTGATGCGGAGGGCACCGCTTATTTTGTGGCGTAACAGTTCATGAAGAAATCGGTAAATTCCTTTAGCGCAGCCTCCTGCTCAACATAGACGTACAGCTTTTCGTCATTCAGCCAGTCGCAGGCGTTGATGCCGATGTAGCCCTTGCGGTCAGGGTAGATGATAAATGCGTCGGTCGGATATTTGTTGCGATAAGCCTTGTGGATTTCGCTGCGGCGGTAGAGGACGGCGTCGCCGCGTGCCGACAAATCGGGTACGGTGGGCACGACGGCGATGACGCTGTTGTCCGCGTCCCAGCCGACGATCAGGTTGCCGATGGACGATTTGCTGCCGTGGACAAAGCCGTAATTGAAGCGCCGGACATCTTCGGTGTAGCCGAAAATCAGCTTGTAGGCGCCGCCGTCCG
>CAJMOV010000237.1 GCA_905215125.1 uncultured bacterium
AGCATGGGGGCTCCTCCTTCATTTGCGCGGGACGCAGGCCCGCGGTTTTCCTTATAGATAAACCCAGTATACCAACCCCTGTCCCCCTTGTAAAGCGCGGCGCGGCGTTGACAAGCAGGGGAGGGTGCTGGTACAATTTTATAGAATTTAAGAAAGCTTTAACATGTAGGGGGGGGACCGGCGTGACCTTCAGCAGCACTGTCTTTCTGTTTCTGTTTTTCCCCGCGGTGTTGGCCGGATATTTTATCCTGCCCGCCAGATGGCGGACGTGGCGCAATCTGTTTTTACTGCTGGCCAGCCTGGGCTTTTATTTTTACGGTGAGCCCAGGGGGATTGCCATTATGCTGGGATCCATCGCCGGCAACTATCTGCTGGCCCTGTGGATGGACGCAAAGCCCCGGCATCGCCGCGCCGCGCTCGCGCTTTCCGTCGCGCTCAATCTCGGCGTCCTCTGCTTTTACAAGTACCTCGGCTTTATTGCGGAAAATCTCGTCAGCCTGGGGGCCAGCCTTACCGTGCCCGACATCGTCATGCCCATCGGCATTTCCTTTTTCACCTTCCAGGGCATGAGCTATGTGTTCGACGTATATCAGGGCACGGTGCGGGCGCAGAAAAATCCCATGCTGGTCGCGCTGTATATCTCGTTGTTTCCCCAGCTGGTGGCCGGCCCCATCGTGCGCTATGAGACCATCGAGCGCGAGCTGACCACCCGCGCCGAAACGCTCGACGGGGCGGCCGAAGGCATGCGCCGCTTCATTTTCGGCCTGGGCAAAAAGCTGCTGCTGGCCAACCCCATGGGGGCCGTCGCCGCCGAAATATTCGCCATGGACGCCTCTGCGCTTGCCGCGCCGGTGCTGTGGCTGGGGGCCGTCGCCTACACCTTCCAGATTTTCTTTGATTTTTCCGGGTATTCCGATATGGCCATCGGCATCGGGCGCATCTTTGGCTTCCATTTCCTAGAAAACTTCAATTACCCCTATATCTCGCAGTCGATCACCGAGTTCTGGCGGCGCTGGCACATGTCCCTTTCCAGCTGGTTCCGCGACTATGTCTATATCCCTCTGGGCGGCAACCGCCGGGGCAGGGCGCGGCAGCTCTTCAACATTCTTGTCGTCTGGGCGCTGACCGGGCTGTGGCACGGTGCCGCGTGGAATTTTGTTCTGTGGGGGCTGTATTTTGCCTTCATCCTCATTCTGGAAAAGGTCTTTCTCGGCAGGGCGCTCAAGCGGATGTGGCGCCCGCTGCGGCACCTGTACAGCCTGGTGCTTATCATCATCGGGTGGGTCATCTTCAACTCCTCCGGGCTGGGGCAGGTGGGGCAGTATATAGGCGGCATGTTTACCCACTGGCAGCTTTCCGCCGAAGAGGGCAAGCAGGCGCTCTATCTGCTGCTGGAATACCGCTTTGAATGGCTGGCCTGTATTCTTTTGTCCCTGCCCCTGGGGCCTGCGCTCCGCCGCCGGCTGGGGGAGAAGGGCTGGTTTGAACCGGCGCGTATGGCAGCCTGCCTGGGCGTCTTTGCCCTGGCGCTGCTGGCGCTGGTCAGCACAACCTTTAACCCGTTCATCTATTTCCGTTTTTAAGGGGGCGGTATTGTGAAAAAGCTCTGGCAGATTTTATTCCTCGCCGCGGTGTGCCTGGTGCTCATCGCCGTGCCTGTGCTGTCGATTTTCGGGCCGCGGCAGCACGTCTCCCTGTATGAAAACCGCACGCTGGCTTCTCTGGCCCCTCTCAACCTCACCACCCTATTTGACGGCAGCTTTTTCGGCAGCATGGAAAAGGCGCTGTCAGATCATATTTTCCGGCGCGACGACTGGCTGCGCGCCTACGTTGTCTGGCAGACCAGGGCTTTGGACAAGCCGGTGGTCAACACCATCGTGCTGGGCGACGATGCGCTTGTGCCTTACCGCACCCCCGTTTACGAGCAGCCCGATTACAGCGACAAGGGGCAGGCCATGGCAGAAAAGCTGCTGCCCATCCGCGATCTGGTAGAAAGCTGGGGCGGCCATTTCCTGTACGTCGGTATCCCGGAGCAAAGCAGCGCCATGCGGGAGCATTACCCCGATTACCTGTACAGCGGCGCGCTGGTCACCGATGAAGTCCGCCGCAGCATGGCAAGCAGCCTGGCGGATGCCGGCATCGACTTTCTCGACGCTGTGCCCATTTTGGAGCAGGGGGGTATCGAGCAGTATTACCTGAAGGGCGACCATCACTTCAACCTGCGCGGCGCTTACGTCTGCTACCGCGCCATCATGGATCGCCTGTCCGAGCTGGGCCTGGAGCTTCCCGTCCTGCTGGAGGAGGACATGCGCTATGTCGCGCTGCCCAATCCGGTCTATGGCTCGCGCAGCCGGCAGCTTTACAACGCCGTCGACGTCGGCGACCAAATCGAAATTTACGAAGGGCCCGACCTCCCCTTTGACCGTTGGGACGAGGGGGTAAAGACGGACAGCACCGTTTTTTCTCTGCCGGAAAATGAAACGGATCCTGCTGCCTATTCCATTTACATGGGCGGCGACAAGGCGGAAACGCGCATCGACACCCACCGGCCTGATCTTCCGCGCGTGCTGGTCTTCGGCGATTCCTTCACCAATGCCATCGAGACCTTTCTGTACCGCAGCTTTGGCGAAATGCGCAGCATCGACCTGCGCTATTACACCGAAAAGATGCTGAGCGAGTACATTGCCGACTATCAGCCTGACGTCGTTCTGTGTATCCGTGATGATTTAAGCTATCTCAGCGCTGAGGGAAACGGCGATTTTGAATAGGCGTCCCGGGCTCGGGTGCGGCGTTTTTCGCTGTCCCCGGGCCCTTTTATAGGATGGCGGCGCGGGCGAGGGAGGGACCGTTTCCTCCTGCCGGGCATAGGATGTCACAACAAACCCATACGCAGTTTTACTTGTAAGGGAGTGCGTCCACCCATGTACAGCTATCCATCGCCGTACCGCTGGTACGGCTGGTATTTCTGGCCCTGCCCTTATCCAGCCGCCGGGCCGACCGGCCCCCAGGGCATCCCTGGCCCGACCGGTCCCACTGGCGCTATAGGCATCCCCGGCGCAACGGGGCCCACAGGGCCCCAGGGGCTGGCAGGAGCGCAGGGTATCCCCGGCGTTACCGGCCCCACCGGCCCTGCTGGTGTGACTGGCGCTACAGGCCCCACGGGACCCCAGGGCATTCAGGGCTTCGCCGGTGTGACAGGCCCGACGGGCCCCATTGGGCCGACCGGGCCCCAGGGCGTCCAGGG
>CAJMOV010000238.1 GCA_905215125.1 uncultured bacterium
TGGCTAAAACTTCAATGAAGATTAAACAGCAGCGTCCGGCAAAATTCTCCACCAGCTGAACCCCCATGGGGGACAAATAGAGACCGTATTCTGTCAGATCATCGGTTGAAAGAGGGTACAGCGTGGTCAGCGTATCGGCATCCATGGCGCTGAGAGAAGGCAGCGAATCGCCCAGAGAGGACTGGATATCCGTCCAGATATCGTCAATGGTAAAGCTGTCTTCAGAGGGATCCTCAGGGCTGGTGCCAGAATCGGAATCGGGCTGCCCGTCCGGCGTTTCATCCGGTTTTTGCGTCTGGGGAGGCTTGCTTTGCGTATTATCGGAAGGAGTAGAAGGCTGCTTGTCGTTTTCGCCGTTCTCAGCGGGGGGAGGGGTGCTGTCGCCGTCGTCATCAGGATCTTCGGCGGGAGGTTCGCCGCCGTTGTCAGGGGAGCCAGCCCCGCCGTCTTCCGGCTGGCTGTCGCCGTCGGGCAGCTCGGGATCGGTCTGAGACGAGTCCTGATCGGAATCGTTTTCTTCATCCTGTGAAGAGCAGGCGGCCAGAGAAAAAACCAAAAAAGCGGTCAAAAGCAAGGATAAAAATCGTTTGTACATGGGTCAGTCTCCTTTATTTGGGTTTCTGGACTTTGGACGATAGGAAGGCAAAAAAGTTTCATCGTTTGCAGAAATGTTACAATTAAAATGGCTGGAAGGCATTGCTTTTACACCGCAACTCCTTGCGGCACAGCGGGTTTACAGATGTGGCAGATATTAGGGGTTGCCCCAGAGGTATATTTTCGATACCATAGTGAGCAGGCAGACAACAAAGGAGTGTATTCATGAAATTGAAAAGAAGAAACCCCCTTGCCGTTATGCTGCTCTGCGTCCTGCTGCTGACCGTAATGCCGGTCCGGGCAACAGGCGGCGTTAAGGTCATTCTCAATGGAAGCGTATTGTTTTCCGATGTATCGGCCGTTTTGCAAAACGGCACGACCTATGTTCCACTCCGCGCCTTTGCCGAAGCTTTTGCAGAGAGCGAAGTGACGTGGAACGCCTCGCAGGGCCGTGCCATTGTTCGTTCATCGGGCCTGACTCTTGATGTTCAGGTAGGACGGCAATATATGGTGGCAAATGATCGGTATTTTTATATGGCCGATTCCATTCTGGTGCGTGACGGGCGCGTGCTGGTACCCGTGCGGGCCCTGAGCATGGCATATGGCATCGACGTGCAGTGGAACGCCGCCGCCCGCACCGTCATCCTGACGGGCAGCGGCAGGCCGGTGCAGAACGGCGCCAGCTTTTATGATGCGGATTCCGTTTTATGGCTGGCGCGCATCATCCATGCTGAAAGCCAGGGGGAAAGCCTGAAGGGAAAAATGGCGGTGGGAAACGTCGTGCTTAACCGCGTTAAAAGTCCCAGCTTCCCCAATACCATTTACGGCGTTATCTTTGATCAGAGCAATGGGCCGCAGTTTACCCCCACAGCAAATGGAACCATTTATAACACCCCGGGCACAGAAAGCGTCATCGCTGCAAAAATGTGTCTGGAAGGGTATACGGTGGTACCGGACAGATGCCTATACTTTTTAAATCCCGCTATTGCGGCAAGCGGCTGGGTAACCCAGAACCGCCCCTATGTCACAGCCATTGGGAACCACTATTTTTATGCTTAAAAAAGAGAGTATTCTCGCAGGAGAATACTCTCTTTTCATTTTTATTGGCGTTTAGGAAAAGCGGTCTAAAACTGCAGACATCGCAATTTTAAAGCCGGCCGGCAGGCTGGAAAGCAGGATGAACTCCTCACGGGTATGAGCGCCGGAGCCCAGATAGGCGCCGAAGGCTGCCGCCGGGATCCCCATTGACAGGGGGATGTTGCAATCGGTCGAGCTGGGGTGAAAGCGGGCCTCCTGCCCGGTATATTCCTTCATAATGGCGCTGATGGTATTTCTCAGCGCATCCATAGCAGCGGGATCAACTTCGCCCATACCAGGGCGTTTGCCCAGAAGCTCGACGTTAACCGTGATACCCATGGCGCGGTAATGAGCGATTACGCTTTGAAAAAAGCGCTCCATTGCCTGCAGGCAGGCGTCGGAATCTGAGCGGTATTCATACAGCATTTCTGCCTGTTGGGCAATGGTGTTAACCGATGTGCCGCCAGAAATGCCGCCGACATTATAGGTTGTGATGCTGTCGCCGCTGACAGGAACTGTCATGCTGTACAAATCAGAGATCATTTGGGAAAGATAATAAATGGCATTTCGGTTTCCAAAATCGCCAAAGGAGTGGCCGCCTTCGGTCAGCACCTCAACGCGGTAGCGCGCCGAGCCGACGGCACGATCGCATACGGCGGGGTAGCTGCCGTCAAAGGAAATAAAGCGACGCACGCGGCTGCCATAGGTATTCATAATCGCGCGGGTGCCCTTGAGATTGCCCAGCCCTTCCTCGCCGGAGTTGGCGACAATGAGCACGCCGCCCTCACGCGGACGCAGCTGCTTTTGCAGAATATAACGGGCGGTGAGCAACAGGACGGCCAGGTTGGCTGTGTCGTCTCCCACGCCGGGACAGCATAGCTTATCGCCTTCCCTATGCGGAGAAAAGGGCTGCCGATCGGGGAAAACGGTATCGGTGTGCGCCGTAAAGACGTAGAGAGGGGCGCTGCCGCTACAGTCGCCGACGGGCAAAATAACATTGAGAGCGTCGTCGATAACAACGCCCTTTCCGCCTGCGTCCTCCAGCCATTTTTTGCAGAAAGCGGCGCGCTGCTCCTCATGGTTGGAGGGGGAGGGGATGGCGCACAGCGTCATGATTAAGTCGATCAGGGCATCGTGGCTTTCTTCAATATAGGCAAGCGCATCAGGGGGAAGAAGTACGGACATGACACATTCTCCTTTCACAATATTGGGAAGTGTTGATTCCAGAATAGCACAAAAACAGAAGGATGACAATAAAGTAAGCAAAAAAAGCGGGGTACGGCTGATCGCGTGATTTTCGTTGACCCTGTCCTGTTTTCATGGTAAGATGAGGATGAAATAGAGTAGACGAAAAATAGCGCGGCGGGGCCGCGCAGAAAAGAGGAGACTATGAGAAAGACCAAAATTGTATGCACTCTGGGTCCTGCATGTGATGATACCGGTATCCTGCGCCAGATGATATGCGCCGGTATGGACGTTGCCCGCTTTAACTTCAGCCATGGTAAAAAAAAGAAAAAAAAAGCGCGGTATGACCGCTTTGTCGCACTGCGCGACGAGCTG
>CAJMOV010000239.1 GCA_905215125.1 uncultured bacterium
GCAAAACGCTTGTCCTCAGCTTCCAGCTCGTCGGCTGCGATTTCTACCTTTTCCTCTTTGGCGACAGCTTCCAACGCAAGGCGAACCTTAACCTGGCGCTCCGCCTGCTCACGGAACAAGCGGCGAAAAGCCACAGGCTCCATGTTATTCATTTTGAGATAGGTGCCCAGATCGATGCCCTGCATCTGCATTTTATAGCCAAAATCTTCGACGATGCGGTCGAGCTGACGCTCAAACATGTCCTCGGGGATTTCGCCTTCCAGCCCTTCGATCAATTTGTCCATCAGGGCTTCTTCATAAGCGTTTTCCACCTGTTTTTGCTGGCTCTCTACCATCTTTGCCTTTAAATCGCTTTTTAATTCAGCCAAGGTATCAAATTCAGAGACATCCTTGGCAAATTCGTCGTCGATTTCCGGCTTCTGGCTCTCCTTGACTTCATGCAGCTTGCATTTAAAGACAGCAGGCTTGCCCGCCAGCTCCTTTGCATGATAATCTTCGGGGAAGGTGACGTTAACCTCGCATTCTTCGCCGGCCTTCCTACCAATCAGCTGCTCCTCAAAGCCGGGGATAAACATTCCGGATCCAATCTTCAGGCTGTAATTTTCCGCCTTGCCTCCGTCAAACTGCTTACCGCCTTCGTACCCGTCAAAGTCAAACAAAACGACGTCGCCGTCCTGCACAGGACGCTCAACGGTAACCAGCCGGGCATTGCGATCGGCCATATGCTCAATTTCAGTTTCGACCTCGGCATCGGTAACGACTGCTTCCGCCTTTTCCGCCTTGAGACCCTTATACTCCTTCAGTGTCATTTCAGGGTATACGGCGACCTGTGCCTTGAACATAAAGGCGCCGTCTTCAACGGCATAATCCGTCAGGTGCGGATATCCGACTGCGTCGACACCCGATTCCTTCAACGCGCTTTCATATGCTTCAGGATAGCAGATATTCATGGCATCTTCATGGAAAATTTCAGGGCCATACATTTTTTCGATCATTTTGCGGGGGGCTTTGCCTTTGCGGAAGCCAGGAACATTGATTTTTTTAACGTTCTGCCGGTAGGCTTTCTCACACGCTTTTTCAAATTCTTCCTTTTCCACTGTGACAGACAGTGTCACCATACTTTTTTCCTGTTTCTCCACGCCGGTCAGTTTCACGATTTTGTCCTCCTTGTTGGTTCTATCATTTTCGTTTTTATTTGTCCAAAATGGTAACCGGCCGAAACTGCACATAGTCGGCCGAAATCAAATGGTAATCAACGCCGCCTCTGCGTCCGTTGAAGGCCCCGCGGCAGCTTTCTCCATGAAGGTGCCCGTAATAACACTGCGACACGCCGTAGCTTTCCAGCAGACGGGTTATTTCCGGCACCTCAGTACCGGCAAATACGGGAGGATAGTGCAGGAAACAAATGAGCTGACAGCCGCCGTCCTGCTCACGCGCCGCTTTGAGCGACGCTTCCAACCGGATGACTTCACGCCGGAAAATCTTGTCCTCCTGAGAAGCTGCCGGGTCATAAAACCAGCCCCGCGTACCGCACAACGCGACACCCTTATAAAAAATACAATTATTATGAAGAAATTGCAAGCTGTTTATCGCATTTTTTTCAAAAAATCTCTGCATTTTTGAAACGGTTTCCCACCAATAATCGTGGTTGCCCTTGAGAAGCACCTTTTTACCCGGAAATTGGTCGAGAAAACGAAAATCAGGCAGCGCTTCCTCCAGGCTCATCCCCCAGGAAAAGTCACCTGCGATAACTAATACATCTTCCTCTGTAAGCAGATCGGTCAAGCTCTGCCGCAGTTTTTCTTCATAATTGCGCCAGACGCCGCCGAACACGTCCATAGGCTTTTGCGCGCCCAGAGACAGATGAGTGTCTCCAATGGTGTACAGCGCCATACCTCACCTCACACAAAAGCGTCCCGGATGTGGTGCAGTCGGAACGTACCGGTGTAGATTTCAATAACATCAAACCGCGCCGGGCGCTCGCCGTTTTCCGCCAGCCACTGCTGCGCCGTCATGCGCAGCTTTTCCTGCTTGCGCAGGGTGACGGCGTCCATCGCCAAAGCATAGTCCGCATTTTTCCGGGTCTTGACCTCGACAAAAACAACCGTCCTGCCATCCTGCGCGACAATATCTATTTCACCATAGCGGCTGCGATAATTCAGATCAAGCAGCTTATAGCCCATTTTTCGCAAATACCGCGCGGCTTCCTGTTCGCCAAGACGTCCCGTTTCCTGTGCTTTCATTCTACGCCCTCAGGAAACAGCCGCCGCAGAAAGCTCTTTCGATGGACGGGGCTGGGCCCATATTTCAGCAGTAATTCCCGGTGCATCCTGGTTGGGTAGCCCTTATGCACCTCCAAGCGGTACTGAGGGTACTGCTCTGACAGCTCGGCCATAAGGCGGTCGCGCGACACCTTTGCCAGAATAGACGCTGCTGCAATACTGGCGCTTTTCCCATCCCCGCCAACAATACATTGGGTCTCCAGGCCCAGCCCGGGATCGCGGTTGCCGTCTACCAGGACGATATCCGGCGTACAGTCCATCTGCTTTACAGCCCTTTGCATTGCAAGGAAAGTGGCGTTTAAAATATTGACCTTATCAATTTCCTGCGGGCTGGCCCATCCAATCCCCCAGGCAAGGCTCTTTTGCTGTATCACACCAAACAGGGATTCCCGCTTTTTCTCAGAAAGCTTCTTGGAATCGTCGAGCCCTTCAATAAGCTCGTCCGGATTGAGGATGACGGCCGCGGCGCAGACTGGGCCTGCCAGCGGACCCCGGCCCGCCTCGTCAACCCCACAGACCTGAAGGCTCCGCCCCCATAGCGGGCACTCAAAGGAAAGCATATCAGCCATATTGCGGCGGCGACTCCAATGTGATGCGTCCCAGCTTGCCGCTGCGGAACTCATCCAGTAAGACGCGCGACATTCGTTCAGTATCGGCTTCTCCTCCTTTGATGCTGAAGCCCCTTTTGCGCGCAAGCGCCGTCAAGGAATCATACGGCGGGACATCCGGACTGATGTCAATGCCATACCGCCCCCGAATTGCGCCCGGTGCTTCCTGTTCAAGCGCGGCGATCAGGCGGCAAGCCAAATCCTCCAAATCCAAAATTTCATCCCGAATGGTGCCGGTAAAGGCCAGACGATATCCAATCGCATCGTCTTCAATTTTAGGCCACAGCATGCCCGGAGTGTCCATAAAATCAAACCCGTCAGACAGCGTATACCACTGGT
>CAJMOV010000240.1 GCA_905215125.1 uncultured bacterium
TGTTCGTGTAGTTCCGGTAGGCGTTCATCGCCATGATGTTGTGTTGAATTCGCATGTTTTTCCTCCTTAGAATGTTCAGCGGGGCTTCCTTTCCCCGCGCCTTTTATTTCCTCCGCGCTGCCGCAGGCCTGTACAACGGCGCGGTTGAAACCCTATTTCTGCGCCCGGTAACGCCTGGGCGCGTCTTCCCTTGCGCGCAGGCGCGCAATACATTCGGGTACCCCGTGGGTCTTTTCGTAATTCTCGCCCCGCTCGATACGCATTTCCCGCGGCGCGTCAATTGCCAGCCGCAGCTGGCTTCCCACTTCCACCACCTGGATGACGATATCATCCCCGATGACGACGTACTCCCCGGACTCCCTTCCCAACGTCAGCATTGCTTCTTGGCCTCCCTGCCGGTCTGGTATTTTCTGTTCATTGATCATATCGGCTCCATATCAGGAAAAAATAATAGAAATGTTTAAATTTTTCTTATAAAAGAAAATCCTTCCGCAGGAAAACCCGCAAAAGGATTAGTCAATCAGCATATTTACACTTTTCAGTTAACTTGCCTGCCTTGCAATTTTTTCATCTTTATTAAAATTATACCATTATATCCGCAAAATGCAAGGGGCCATTCTTCGGCAGGACATAAAAGCAGCCCTCATCCATACGGACGAGGGCTGTCGCCGATTTCACAGAAGCGCCCAACAGTCAGATCCCGAGACGCGCCGTCAGATCCTTTTTTCGCCCCAGCCAAAGATGGCCAGGGTGCCCGGGCCGGAATGCACGCCAATGACGGGGCACAGCATGAAAATGTCGACAGGCGTCTGCGGCAGCTTTTCGCGCACCAGCTGCGCCAGCTCTTCCGCGTCGCCCCTGCAGTCGCCGTGAGCAATATAAATGGTTTGCTTCTCCGGGTCGCGGATGTATTCAAGCAGCAATCGCGCCAGCTCTTCAACGGCCTGGCGGCGGCCGCGCTTTTTGCCCAGCGGCGTCAGCTTGCCATCGTCGCTGACGTACATGATGGGCTTAATCCCCAGCATCGACCCGACAACGGCCGTCGCCTTGGACAGCCGCCCGCCGCGGTACAGGTGGTTGAGGTCGTCGACAGTGAAGAAATGCAGCGCGCCCAGACGCTTTTTTTCCAGCTGCGCCGCTGTTTCCCGGGCCGTCATCCCCTGTTCGCGCAGGCGCTGCGCCTCGATCACCTGGATGCCGTGCCCCATTGTGGCAGCGCGGGAATCAAAGCAGACCACCTGGCGGCCGGGATACTTTTCCATCATTTCTCCCGCAACCATGCAGGCGGTGTTAAACGTTCCGCTCAGCTGCGAGGAAAAGCCGACGTAAAGCACGTCCTGCCCGTTTTTACAGCATTCTTCAAAAATACGGGTAAAGTCCTCCAGCGACCCCTGAACGGTGGAGGGCATCCCGCCGTCGCGAATAAAGGCGTAAACCTTTTCCGGCGGCATGGTCGCGCCGAAATCATCGGTGTATTCCTTGCCATCCATGACGATGCCATGGGGCAGAAAGAGGGCGTCGTGCTGCTCATACCATTCACGCGGCAGGTCGCAGGTGGTATCGGCCAGCAGGGCAAAGCGAACGTCAGACATACAATGAAAACTCCTTCACCAACAAATTTCTATGGGACAAAGCCGCCCTGGGCAGAGCGGGAGTCATTTGTTTAGATGTTTTATTATACCATATCATCGCCGATTTTCAAGCCTGACGGAGATATTTATGACAGCTCATGCAGCTTCATATCGCCCGGACGCACCCAGCCGATACGGCGCATCAGCCGGTCGACGGCAAGCGCGACAACAGCGGGGACGACAATGTGCACCAATACGATGAGTACGATGGTTTTCATGGCGCCGAAGGTCGGGGCCATATCGGCGTACATGGTGATCTCTCCCACCAGGCCGGAGGTGCCCATACCAGCGCCCTCGCGCACGTTGGTCATCCCGAAAGCGGCGGCCGAAAGCGCGCCGCAGACGGCGCTGGCCACAGTGGGGGCTATCCAGATCTGCGGCCGACGCATGATATTCGGCACCTGAAGCATGGACGTTCCAATGCCCTGCGAAATAAGGCCGGAGACGCCGTTGTCACGAAAGCTGATAACGGCAAAGCCGATCATCTGCGCGGCACAGCCGGCCGTCGCCGCGCCGCCCGCAAGGCCGGACAGCCCCAGTGCGATACACAGGGCGGCCGAGCTGATGGGCAGCGTGAGCACCATGCCGACGATAACGCCGACGGCCATGCCCATCGGCAGCGGGGACCACACGACGGCGGCGTTGATGACGTCGCCCAGCCACGTCATCGCAGCGTCGACCGACGGTCCGATCAGCTGACCGATCAGCCCACCCGCAACGATGGTAACAATAGGGGTGACGACAATATCGACCGGCGTGCGCTTGGAAACCAGCTGTCCACATTCTGCGCCGACGACCGCGGCCAGAAATGCCCCGATCGGGCCGCCGCAGGAATAGCCGACTGCACCTGCCGCCGCGCAGGAAAATACGACAAGCCCGTCGCATTTAAGCCCCCAGGCAATGGCGACGCCGATGGCCGAGCCGACCACAGGCGAGCTGGCCGACAGCACATCGGTCAGCGGGGCGATGAAGCCCAGCCCCGGTATCTTGGCAAGCTGCGACAGGATAAGCCCGATGATGAGCGAGGAAAAAAGCCCCAACGCCATGGCCCCCATAGCGTCGACCAGATAGCGCTTAAAAATTTTGGAAAGCAAGGTCTGTTTGTTACCCGACATGATTTTATCCCCCTTATTTCGCGGCGCCGCCATATATTGCGCGCCGTTTCCCAAAAAACAGGATATCACAATTTAAACAGGAAAACAATTTCCTTTTTCTTTGTCCATTTTGGCCCTTTTCTTTTTTTGTAAAGTATAATACAATGTTTTATACGCAAGTACCGCCGCCGCCTGTCGGCGTCGGCCCGTTTTCCCGCCCTGAAAGGAGCCGTTATGAAATCCATTTTCCGCCGCCCGCTCGCACTTTTGACTGCATTGGCCCTGCTTGTGGCCCTGCTCCCCACCGCCGTACTGGCCGCAGGGGAGTATACTTATCAGAATACCCAGACCCTGGTACAGGGCCTGACGCTGACGACCACCCAGCGCAAAACCGACGCGGGCGCGGCGGATCAATACTTTATTCTCGACTACACCCCCGGCATGACGGCCGTGCCCATCACCGCCTACGGCAATACGCTGTACGGCAAATCGGACATCAAC
>CAJMOV010000241.1 GCA_905215125.1 uncultured bacterium
CCAAGACCCATAGTGATGACCGGCAGCAGGGCGTTTTTCAGGCCGTGACGGATATACACGCTCGTCATGGACAATCCCTTGGCGCGCGCCAGAATCATGTAATCCTGCTTGATCACCTCCGTCATGCTGGATCGTATCATCCTGGTGAATGACGCAATGGGCGACAGGGCAAGTGACAGCCCAGGCAGGATATAGTGCCATGGAGTGGATAAACCCATAATAGGCAAAATACCCAGCTCGACACCGAATATGATCATGAGCATCAGGGCAAACAGAAAACCAGGCACACTGACCCCCAACGTTGCAAAGGCCATCAGGGCGCTTTTGATCCAGCCGCGTT
Source organism: uncultured bacterium (assembly GCA_905215125.1). Taxonomy (GTDB): domain Bacteria; phylum Bacillota; class Clostridia; order Oscillospirales; family Butyricicoccaceae; genus Ventrousia. Next base: position 341 of record CAJMOV010000241.1, read on the forward strand.
TGCTCAGTGCCGCCGCCATACCGAAAGCAATACCCACTACAATGGAAAACCCGAAGGCCGCTATGCCCAGACGGGCCGAAACAGGCAGCCTTGTCATAATGATAGACTCAACCGTGCGGCCGGTATAAAAAATAGATTCTCCAAATTGGCCGTGCGCCAGGTTTTTGATAAAGATCCAATACTGCTCCAGCGGCGGCTTGTCTAGGCCATAACGTTTGAGCAGCATCTCCATTCGCTCGGGCGGTATAGGCTTCTCGCTTGTAAACGGGTTGCCCGGCATTGCGTGTGCCAGGACAAATGTGACAGTCGCCAACAGGAAGACGGTCACTACGCCCAGAATAATTCGCTTGAGCAGGTATTTCACCATAGCATCATTTCCCCTTTCCCTCCTAAGCATCAGTAAAAACAGTTTTTCACAACACCCAGCGCCCCTGGCGCAGAATTGCTTCCGGCTTTATCCCCTCCTTCAGTCCCCAGACATCCAGTTCCCCCGACCCGACCATGAAGTCTACATGGATGCTTGATTCATTGACGGCCCGGCGGTTACGGACGTCGTAGGGATCGCCGTTTTCCGGTTTGTTCTTTCCTCCTGATCCCAACGCAAGATGGCAGGAGGCGTTTTCATCAAACAGTGTGCAGTAGAAAATACGGCCCATGCGCGAGATCAGCGAATCATCGTCAACTATCGCGACCTCGCCCAGATAGCGCGCCCCCTCGTCGGTATTGAGCAAGGCGTCCAACGCATCCTGCCCTTTCTCTGCACGCCACGAAACTACCTTCCCCTGTGTAAAGGTAAGTGAAAACCCCTCGATAACGCTGCCCTGGTAAATAAGCGGCCGCGTGGCGCGTACCGTCCCTTCGGTTTCATATTTTGAGGGGGTGGCGGCGATTTCCTCCGTGGGTATGTTAGGCGTGGTTTTCCTCTCGTTTCCGGTGACGAAAAATGCCCCTCCGCCCCATGCGGCTCCATCAGGCAGGCCCACTTTCAAATCGGTACCCGGCCCTTTCAGATGTACTGCGGTAAACCTCCGCGCAGTCAGCGCTTCGGCGCGCTTGATAATTTCCGACGTATGAGTGTCCCATGCCGCTATCGGGTCGGGTGCATCGCTGCGGGTGCATGTATAGATGTCCGACCACAGCCGCTGCACGCCTTCATCGGGCGTAAGATCCGGGTAGACCATATGGGCCCACCGGGGTGTCGCAGCGCATGCAATACACCAAGAAACCTCATGGCGGCTGCGACCGAGCTGGTAGCTTTCCATCGCCCGACTGAGCGCTCGCTGCCATTTCTGTTGACGCGCCAGCATCTCTGGAGTAAACGTCCCGGAGGAAGGGGCAGCTATTTTTAAAAAAGCGGCTCCAAGGGCGCATTGCTCGTCACAACGGACTTTGACCCAACCGGGACACCTGTCAAATGACTGCGGTTCGGCATGGCGCAGGCGCAACCAGTCTGTTTCGTCGTCCGTCCATTCCACTTGTACGTCAGACGCGCCACAGTCATAGGCGGCCCTGCACAGCGTTGCCGCAAAGTCGGCGCACTGCACCGGTATGCTCAGACACAAGATTTGCCCTGGCTGAATTCCTAATCCTCTCTGCATCAACAAATGCGCATATGCTTCCCGGTACATTGCGTTTCCTCCTTTTGCATCACTCTGTTTTACTTGCCGCAATCATAACACAGCTTTATTGTCTTGAAAAGTGTTTTTTTAAATTTTTTTGAAATACAACAATAATTTGTTTGAAATTTTGTGCTGATCTCACAATTGTTTTTATAAAAATCGTATTTTTTCAAATAATTATTAAAAATATCTTGAAATAGAAAGGGGCTTTCTATATAATGCTATTTAAGTAAAACTGATTAAAAAGGTCTGATATCATGAACGAAACCACCCTACATCCCATCCTGCAGGCCGTGCAACAGTTGACTGTGGGGCTGTCTAAGGTGCTGGGTGATCGGTGCGAAGTCGTCTTACACGACCTGAGTCATCCGGAAAGCTCTATCATTGCAGCAGAAGGGCATGTTACCTTCCGCCGGATCGGGGGACCGACCACCAACTATGTGTTGCAAGCCCTGAAACAATACGGCAACGACGCCAAAGACTATATCCATTACCGCAACATCTCCCAGGATGGGAAAATTCTTCGCTCAACCACCCTGTATATACGCGATGAAAACGGCGTTATTATCGGCTGTCTGTGCATCAATGAGGATTTGACCGACTACCTATCCGCACAGCGCCTGATGGATGAGCATTGCCGCTTCGAGGCCGACGTTTACGACCCCAGCTTTCACTCCTCCGGAGCTGAAAAATTTGCCTCCGACATCAACGAAGTCGTCGACGATATTGTCCGCGCGCAGATACAGACGATACAAAAGCCCGTTGCCGCCATGAAAAAAGAGGATAAAATGTCCGTCGTCGCCAAGCTGGAAAGCAGTGGCGTTTTTGAAGTCAAAGGAGCAGTCAACCTGGTTTCCCAACACCTCAGCGTCACACCGTTTACCATCTACAATTACCTCAAGGAGATCAAAAACACACAAAAACGATAGTAAAACCTAAACCTCCGCCATTTGCCTTTTAAGCCAGCCGTTTTCTTCGATGGCCGGCTTTTTTTGGCTTTGCTTCCATTCGCATTTATAAAACCGTGCCGTTTTCCTCATTTCCAAAGCACAAAGACAAAAGCAGCCTGTGAGGGCTGCTTTTTGCTTATTTTCCAAACCGTCTCCCGGCGCGCAGATTTTTATCCGGCATCGACGGCCGCGTTTACTCTTTATGCGTTAACCCTAGATAAAATGTTCCGGTATCGGCGTATTTCTTATACAGTAGTTCACTTCATATGTCAGCGCCTATGCGCAAGGCCGGGATCAGGTG
>CAJMOV010000242.1 GCA_905215125.1 uncultured bacterium
GTAGAGATAGGTGGTATAAAGGTCGGTAAAGCCCAATTTCCGATACAGGGCGTGGGCCGGCTGATTCCAGTCGACAACGCTAAGGCGCGGTGTGTCCCCCTTTTGCAGGATGCGGTTGACGGCGTGCATGGCCAGGACCTTGGCAAGGCCAAGACCGCGATGCCCTTCATCGACGCAGAGGTTGTCAATTTCACAGCCAATGGCAGTGGCGAAGGCGATGACGCGTCCGCTTTGGCGCAGAAGCAGGAGATCGCCGGCATTTTGAGCGAAGAGCTGCCGCTCGTCCTCGCTGGGCGGAATGAGATGGGGTTCGACGCCGACGGCACGGCGCAGCTCGTAAAAGCTGCGGGCAATGAGGGACTGCACAGCGTCATAATCGCCAGGCTGATAGGGGGTATAGGGCAGGGCCGGCTCGGGGAAGGGGCCGCCGCGATAGATCATTTCTATGGCGGTAAAGGCCGGTTCAAAGCCGTTTTCGCGCAGCAGGACGGAAAGCGGGCTTTGCGGGCTTTCAAGCTCGCTGGGCAGCCAGCCGTGGACGCCTTCGCCCACGAGGGGGGCAAAACAGGGGTGAGAGCGCAGAAGCTCGCCGAGGAGCAGGCCGCTCTGGCGGCCGACGCCCCGCAGCATCAGACCAGCCGCAGCTCGTCGGGCCGCGGCGTATAGTACAGCGTGGCGAAGACCAGCGTCAGCGCGAAGTAGAAGCCGGAGGAAACGCTGAACAGGATATGCCCGGCGATGATGAGGTAGCCGGCGCACAGGGCCAGCGAGACGGCGATGCACAGGCCCATGAGATCAAAGCCCCTGAACATGCGGATGAGGAAGCCGACGCCCAGCTTGACGTAAAGCCACAGAAGGGCCACGGCGCCGAAGATCCCATAGTAAATGGCGACCTCGAAAACGTCCATTTCAATGACATATTGCTGTGTGCCGCGGCCGACGCCAAAGAGAATACTGTAGGCGCCGCCGTCCTTGTACAGGGTGAAAGCGTTTTTCAGCTTGTCCTGGCGGCCAGACAGCAGGGCGGTGGCCGCGCCCTCTCGCTCGCCGATTTCCCCCGCCATGGCAAAGGATTCCGAGATTTCGCTCAGGACGTTGGCCGAGGCAAAGAGCATCAAAAATCCGAGCGTCAGGGCGAAGATGAGCAGGATGACGGCAAGGCGCACGAGCAGGGAACGATCTTTTTTGCGGAAAAGCTGCACCGCCGCGTAGACAAGCGGGGCGGCGACGGCCGCGCCGACGGCGATAAAGGCCGTTTTGGTACCGATAAGGCACAGGGCCACCAGCGTAAAAGCGGGAGCGGTAGCGTAGGGGATGAGCCTTTTGCGCGGCGTGCCGTGGGGCAGCTGCATGAAAAAGCAGATGCACAAGGGGAGAAGCACCATCATGACGGCGGTGATATCGTTGCCCGAATAGAAGAAGCCGCGGAAGCCACGGTAGCCGAAACGGTCGGCATAGGTGCTGTAGCCCACCTGGAAAAGATAGGGGATCAAAATGGCCAGCGACAGAAGGTTGAGAGAAAAGCAGAAGGTGCCGGCCAGCTTGTCCATCAGGCGCTGCTTTGTCATGCCGCATCGCTGGAACACGCGGGCGTAGACGACGGCAACGGCGACGTTGTAGGCAAAGCGGACGATATAGGTGATATCGCTCATCAGATGGAAGCGGTAGAAAAATAGAAATTCGCCGGCCACGGAAAGGGCCCACGCAAGCCCCAGCCCGGCCATGGTGAGGATGGCTTTTTTATCGGCGACGATAAGGGCGTACAGGGCGAAGAGCAGCAAAAAGAACATGCGGACAACCAGGCTGGGGGTGACCGGCATGTCAAACTGGTCGACCGACTGACCGGACAGGGCTTCCATCACCATGATAAAGGCGCCGGACAGCACGTCGAGCACGGGGTTGATGAACAAAAAAGCAAAAAAGAGCCGTTCCAGGTTTTTGGCCGCTTTCTGCACGGGCAACACACTCCTTTGGGTTGGCTGCGGCGGCGGGCGGGGCCGGCTGGCCGTTTTCCCTGCTTTGCCGCGGGCGGGGGGATGGACAGATTAAAAATTATTGTAGCACAAAACCCCGCACGCGGCAACAGCGTCAGCGAAAAAAGGCGTTGGCTTCAAAAACAGCGGTATCGCCGCTTTTGCCCAGCAGATAGTAGCCGCCGCCGAGAGGGGCGCGCAGGACGTCCATTTCCTCTCCCATGCGCAGCTCGTGATGATAGGCGATGCACAGCGAGGAAAGGGGGCGGGAGACCATCTCTTCCTGCGGCAGAAGGTCGCAGACGATGTCGGCATACTCGGCGTTGTTGAGGTGGCCGTTGACGTCGCAGCGGCAGAAGGCGGCCGCCGTGCGGCCGCAGGGGGCGGCGTCAGGGGCTTTTTTGACGGCGAAGTCATGGGTGGGCACCTGTTCGGGCAGGGCGGGGAAGTCCAGCGCTTCGGGCGGCTGGCGCAGGATGCGGCGGCTTTGCCGATCGACGAGCACCCACCGCGCGTCGACCGAGGCGACGCTTTGGCCCTGGGCGTTCAGGATATCGGTATAGCGGCAGAAGATGGCGCGCCGGGGCGCGGCAGGGCGGGTGACAAGGCGCAGCGCGTCGCCGATAAAGGCATCTCCCGTAATACGCAGCGACAGCTTGGCCATCAAAAAGGCGGTGCCTGTTTCTTCATACCGCTCGGCCGTCAGGCCCCACATGTCGCAGTGGTCGGTGCTGATCTGCTGGACATGGCGCAGCAGATAGCCGGGCTTGACCCTGCGGTTGCAGTCACATTCATAATCGCGCAGGGTCAGGCTTTTTTCCATTGTCAGGGTTTTTTCTCCCACGGTTTTCTTCACTCCTCATTCGGCAGTAAGGGGCACATATCCGGCCGATTGGGCCAGAGCCTGCCCGTCGGACGTCGTCAGCCAGCTGAGAAGCCGGCGCACAGGGGAATCGTCCGCTTCGCTTTTGCGGTAAACGGCGTAATAGGCGTCCGTCAGCGGGTATTCGCCCGACTGGACGGTCTCATCGGTCGGCAGGACGCCGTCTACAGCCAGCAGGCGCGAGCCGTCGCTGACGTACATGCTGCCGGCGTAATAGTAGACGGAATAGCCCAGCGCGGCGGGGCCTGTTTCATAGTCGGCGACGGCGTCTATCAGCCCCTGCATGGCGTCTATGACAAGCGAGTGCGGCGGCTGCATGATTTCATCGGCGGGGAC
>CAJMOV010000243.1 GCA_905215125.1 uncultured bacterium
CATTATACAACGGCAAGGGACATGGCGACGCTGCTGCGCGCAGCGCTGCAAAACGAAACATTTTTTGAAATTTTCACCAGCACGCGCCATTCGACCAAGCCGACCAACCTGCACCCGGATGGTATTACGGTGCGCAGCTCGTTTTTTGAAAAGGCGGAGGAAACCGAATTTCCCGGTGGGCGGCTGCTGGGGGGAAAAACGGGCTATACCTCACAGGCAGGCCTGTGCCTTGCCAGCCTGGCAGAAAAGGATGGCGAGCAGTATATCCTCATCACAGCCGGGGCGGATGGCAGCACCAGAACAGCGCCGCATCATATTGAGGACGCCGTTGCCGTCTTCCGCGGCGCCGAAATACCGGAGCATTAAAAAGCAAAAGGCGGCAGGGAATTCCCGCCGCCTTTAATTTGCTGAAAAATGGTTATTTATACACTTTCACGGAATCCAAATAAGCGAAAGAAGGGAAGCTCGCTCTGCATTTGCAGCAGGGAAGCACGGGTTGCCACGTCAAGAAGACTTCCGCTGAAATCGAGGAAGATGAGCACGCCGTCAGGATCTTTTTCCGTAGGGTATTTCTTCAGGCGCAGGAACTCGATGTTCAGACAGTTATCCGACAGGATGGACAGCGCCTGGGCCAGGGAACCATGCTCGCTGCCCAGCGTGCTGAACGCGACGCTGACAATGGGGGTATTGGCCCGGGAAAGAAGGTATCGGGATAAAAGAACGATCAGGGGCCCCTGCTGTGTCGGAGTGATGGAATTGACGTAAACCGACTTGTCAAATATTAAGCTGTACAGCCATTCGGTATCATACAGCCCGTCAATAGCGACGGCGGCGAAATTGCTTCGGCCGTATATCAGATCGTCGACTGCGCCTGCTATGGACGGCACGGCCTTGATTTCGCGGCTAAACGCTGAGGAAACAAGGGGAGCCAGCGTACCTGGACAGGAAACACATCCGTCAGGCAGCGTTTCCACAACGTCTTTTTCGTGGTGAAGCTTCAGGGTCTTATCATGTTCGACGAAATAACGGTACTGGCGCCCGCGGCTCATCCGGGTCAGAGATTTCCATAACACATAGGCTTTGCGCGAAAGCTCGGGGGACAGCCCATGGGTGACGCGGTTGAGCATTCGCTGCTCGTCTTCCGGGCTCCAGACTGGAAGACCGGCGTCCATTTTCTGGCCGGCAATACGCAGGGCGGCGTCCATCCGACGCAGAAAGGCATCGCACAGGGCATCGTCGCAGCCGTCGATTATCTGCTCCAATAATTCTTTTTCCCTCATGAAGGCACCCCCGCATAATTTTGGATAAAAATACTCCTGTTTTTATGATAAACTGAGGGCCGCACCTTGTCAATCGCACTTGTTTACAAAAAAAACAGCAGATGGTATAATAATACTGTTCATAACCCTTTGCCCTTGCTTTTTGGCCTTATTTCAATCTGGAAAGGAAGAATGACGGTGATGAAATTCATCGATCTGCGCAGTGATACCGTGACCCAGCAGCCACAGGCCATGCGCGACGCCATGCTGATTGCTGACGTCGGCGACGACGTTTATCGCGACGACCCCACTATCAACGAGCTGGAAAAGCTGGCCGCCAAGACCCTGGGGAAGGAGGCTGCGCTTTTCGTCCCGTCGGGGACAATGGGCAACCAGATCGCGCTGATGACCCACACGCGCCGCGGAGACGAAGTCATCGTCGCGTCCGACAGTCATATCTTTGAGCACGAGGTTGGCGGCGCTGCTGTACTGGCGGGCGTCAATCTCTGCCCCCTGCATTATAAAGATGGAATCCCCCAGGCTTCCGTCATTGAAGGCGCCATCCGGCCGGATGACATCCACGAGCCGCAGACAGCTCTTATCTGCCTGGAAAACGCTACGGCAGCCGGCCGCGTGGTTCCCGCATCCGTCATGGCGGAAATATATCAGATGGCCAGAAAGCGCAAAATCCCCGTACATGTCGACGGCGCACGGCTTTTTAACGCTGCCGCTGCACAGGGGATAGATGTCAAAGAGCTGGCCAAAAGCTGCGACAGCGTCATGTGCTGCCTTTCCAAGGGCCTGTGTGCGCCGGTGGGCTCTATCCTGGCGGGCGAACAGGGCTTTATTGACCGCGCGCGCAAATATCGAAAAATGCTGGGCGGCGGTATGCGGCAGGCAGGCTTCCTTGCCGCGGCGGGCATCGTCGCTATCCGCGATATGACGGCCCGTCTCAATACCGATCATGAAAATGCGGCCTATATGGCCGACAGGCTTTCCAAGATCGACGGCGTCAGGCTGTGCAGCCGGCCGGAAATTAACATGGTCTTTTTCACGATTGACAGGCCAGAGAAAGAGCGGGACGCTTTACCGGGAAAAATGCTCAAAAAAGGTATTAAAATCGGAAGCGGAAGTGCCAGCGGCCGTTTTCGCTGGGTGACAAACAACGATATCAGCCGGCAGGATATCGATGCTGCCGTCGACGCACTGGCGTCGCTGCTGAAATAGAATAAAACGCGCTTTGCGTAAGATACGGCTGCGTTGGCAGCTACAGATTGTTTGCAGGCGGGCCGATATTGCAGATGCCGGCCATGACTGCAGGAAAGAAAAAAGGGCAATCCCGACAGGGATTGCCCTTTTGGCCGTTTTATTCTTTCCAGCTCCACTCGTAGTAGAGGTTTTGCGAAAGGTAGAAGGTGGCATTTAAACCGGGATCATAAGCGACGGGGGATTGACGGAAAAACACTGGCGCATAAACGGCGTCTTCCTGTACAATGCTAATCAGCTCTTTATAGATTTGCTCACGCTCCGCTTTATCGACAGTGGCCACCCCTTCGTCAAATAGGGCGTCGACCTCGGGGTTGCTGTATCGGGCGCAGTTAAGATTATCAATATATTTGGTGTGGTAGATCATATCATAGTTGGCCATATCAGTGCCGACAGTCACTCCCATGACGGCCAGGCTGAAGTTACCGCCAATGCAGTCGTCATTATAGGCAGAGCTTTCGCAGACCTCGATGGTCGCAGTGATGCCGACATCGGCCAGGTTGGATTGGGCGACCTGGGCAATTTTTTCAAAGTAACCGGAAATGGTCTTGATGGCTCCGGCGTCAAAGCCGTCGGGAAAACCCGCCTGGTTGAGCAGCTCGCGGGCCTTGTCGGGGTCGTAGGGATAAGTGGGGCAATCCTCTGTCGCGCCGAATACATAC
>CAJMOV010000244.1 GCA_905215125.1 uncultured bacterium
CTGTAGCAAGAAGTCCGTGATTCTGAAGTAATGTAACATCTCCCTGCCCGCCCAGTGCTTCTACTGCTTTTTCTGCAAGCTCTTCAGAACCAGGCATTGCAAATGGTGCTGTATGAATTGGATAGTACATATTAGAAGGTACAGTTGCTCTGTCCAGGTCTTTCAGTCTCATGGACATAACCGTAGCATACAGAGAATGTGTATGTACAACTGCATTCACGTCTTTACGTGCACGGTATACAGCTGTATGCATCGGTGTTTCAGAAGACGGAATATAATCGCCATCTACCACATTACCGTTCAGATCTACAATTGTAATATCTTCTGCTTTCATCGTATCGTAGTCTCTTCCACTTGGTGTGATAGCTACTACATTTTCCTTTGGATCACGCATGGAAATGTTGCCGGATGTACCATGAATCAAACCAAGTGCATTTGACTGTTTGATAGCTGCAAGAACTGTTTCCCTGATTTCCTGATATTTCATAATTCGTTTCCTCCCTGTTATATTTACGTTTTATATATTTTTACAGATTATTTCACTCCGATATTTTTGTAATTTACCATTCGTTCCGGATTATTAGTGCTACACATCTTATCAAACTCACGCATCAGCAGATATGGTGACTTCGGAACTGCGCTCACGGTATCACCTGCAATATGCGGTGGTACCCGCCGAACAGCTGGACGCACTTCGTCGTCACATTCATGGCCGTCTCGGCGGCAAACAGCTTGGCCATGGCCGCTTCTGCGGAGAAGCGCTTCTGCGTGTCCTTGGCATAAGCCGCGCGGTAGACCAGCAGGCGGGCCGCTTCGATCTGCGTCTTGAGATCGGCAAGGGTGAACTGGGTGTTCTGGAACTTCATGATGGGCCTGCCGAACTGCTTGCGCTCCTTGACGTACTTGACCGTCTCGTCAAAGGCGCCCTGGGCCAGTCCGAGCGCCTGGGCCGCGATGCCGATGCGCCCGCCGTCCAGCGTCTGCATGGCGATGCCGAAGCCCTTGCCCTCCTGCCCCAGCAGGTTTTCCGCCGGCACGACGCAGTTTTCAAAGATGAGCTCGGTCGTCGAGCTGCCGCGGATGCCCATTTTCTTTTCCTTGGTGCCGATGGAGAAGCCCGGGAAGCCCTTTTCCACAATAAAGGCGGAAATGCCCTTTGTCCCCTTGCTCTTGTCGGTCATGGCGAAGATGATGTAAACGTCGGCCTGGCCGCCGTTAGTGATAAAGATTTTGCTGCCGTTTAAGACGTAATGATCCCCCTGCTTTTCCGCACGGGTCTGCTGGCCGGAGGCATCGGTTCCGGCGCCCGGCTCAGTCAGGCCGAAAGCGCCCAGCTTTTCCCCCCGGCACAGCGGCGCAAGGTATTTTTCCTGCTGTGCCGGCGTGCCGAACTGCTTGATGGGGTTGGCGGCCAGGCTGGTATGGGCCGACAGGATGACGCCCGTCGTTCCGCACACGCGCGACAGCTCTTCCACACACATGACGTATGTCAGCGTATCGCAGCCCTGCCCGCCGACCTCGCGGGGGAAGGGGATGCCCATAAAGCCGTATTTGGCCAGCTTATCCACCGTTTCGCGCGGGAAGCGCTCCTGCTCGTCAATCTCCTGCGCCAGGGGCTTAACCTCGGTCTCGGCAAACTTGCGGAACAGCTCGCGCGCCATGACATGCTCTTTTTTCAGGGCAAAATCCATGTTGGTTCCCTCCTATTTTGTGTAATCGAAGAAGCCTTTGCCCGTCTTGCGTCCCAAAAGCCCGGCGCGCACCATTTTGCGCAGCAGCGGATGGGGGCGGTACTTGTCATCGCCCGTCTCATGATGCAGGACCTCCATAATGGCCAGCACGACGTCCAAGCCGATGAGGTCGCCCAGCTCCAGCGGACCCATGGGGTGGTTGGCGCCCAGCTTCATGGCGGTGTCGATGTCGGCGGCCGACGCGACCCCCTCGGCGTAAACGCCGATGCCCTCGTTGATCATGGGCACCAGGATGCGGTTGACGACAAAGCCGGCGCTTTCCTTGACCTGCACCGGGGTTTTGCCCAGGCTCACAGCAATTTCCGTGATTTTTTTAACCAGCTCGTCAGGGGTTTCCATCCCGGCAATGACCTCGACCAGCTTCATGGCCGGGGCGGGGTTAAAGAAATGCATGCCGACGACCGGATGCTTAAGCCCATGGCCGATTTCCGTAATGGACAGCGAGGAAGTATTGGTGGCAAACATGCAGCCCTCGCGGCAGATGCCCTCCAGCTCCTGGAAGGTTTTTCGCTTGATATCCATGTTTTCCAGCGCCGCTTCGACGATGAGATCGCACTCGCCGCAAATCTCCTTGGTACCCGTCGTCAGGCGTGCGAGGACGGCGTCGGCTTCGCTCTGCTCCATCTTGCCCTTGGCGATGCGTTTCTCAAAGCCTTTGGCGATACGGCTTTTGCCCTTTGCCGCCAGCTCGTCATTGATGTCGCACAGGCAGACGTCCCATCCGCCCTGCGCAAAAACCTGCGCGATGCCGCCGCCCATGGTGCCGGCGCCGATAATTCCAACCTTCATCATCTATTCCTCCGTTTCTGAATGGATACCCGCCCTCAGCGGTTTGTGAAATTCTTTTCCTTGCGCTTTTCCAGAAAAGCCGACATGCCCTCGCGCTGATCGGCCGTCTCAAAGCAACTGCCGAATAGCTTCTCCTCGATAGCGATGGCGCTGTCCATATCGGTCTGCATGCCGTCGTTGATGGCCTTTTTGGCGGCGCGGACGGCGATGGGGGCGTTTTTGGCAATGGCGCCTGCCAGCTTCTGCGCAGCCGCCATCAGCTCCTCCGCCGGGTAAACGGCGTTGACCAGGCCGATGCGCAGCGCTTCGTCCGCCTTGATGTTGCGTGCGCCGAAAATCATTTCCTTGGCTTTGCCCTCGCCGACAATGCGGGCCAGCCGCTGCGTGCCGCCAAAGCCCGGCGTGATGCCCAGCCCGGTCTCCGGCTGGCCAAAGACGGCGGTATCGGCGCACAGGCGGATGTCGCAGCTCATACTCAGCTCGCAGCCGCCGCCCAGGGCGAACCCGTTGACCGCCGCGATAACGGGGATGGGAAACTGCTCTATGTACCGAAAAATGTCGTTTCCCTTTTTGCCGACGTGTGGGCGATGCAGAGCGCGGTGCGGCGTCCGTCCTTGAGAAGATAGGGAGCG
>CAJMOV010000245.1 GCA_905215125.1 uncultured bacterium
GTTGTACCAGCCGACGGGGAGAACCGCGATACGGGTGGGCTTTTTGGCTTTCCAGTTAAAAGACGACGGCGCCGTAATCAGCGCCGTCATGTTCCGCGGGGATGCGTCCCGCCTGCCGTTCCGGCCGGAAAGCGGTATGAAGGTCGTCCTTTATGGCCGTGTCAGCTCCTTTCCCAAAAGTGGACAGTACCAAATCTACGTCAACAATATGCAGCCGGAGGGGGTCGGCGCCCTCTATGTAGCCTTTGAACAGCTCAAGCAGAAGCTGCTGCGCGAAGGGCTGTTCAGCAAAGATGCAAAAAAGCCGCTGCCGCGCTATCCGCGAAAGATCGCCCTCATCACATCGCCGACAGGCGCCGCCGTGCGGGACATGATCCGTATCCTTGGTCGCCGCTTCCCGCTGTGCGAGGTGCTGGTCTGCCCTGTTAAGGTACAGGGCGAGGGGGCAGCTGAGGAAATTGCTGAAATGCTTCGATATGTTGACAGGCATCAGCTGGCCGACGTCATTGTCGTCGGCCGGGGCGGCGGCTCTATTGAGGATTTGTGGGCTTTCAATGAAGAAGCAGTGGCCCGTGCCATTTTCGCCTGCAGTATTCCGGTTATATCGGCCGTCGGCCATGAGCCGGATGTTACAATTTCCGATTATGTTGCCGATGTCCGCGCTGCAACGCCGTCCAACGCCGCCGAGCTGGCTGTTTGTGACGTCGGCGAGCTGCGTACAGGGCTTTACAACGTCCTGCACCGCATCACTCGTCTGATGGCGCATCAAATCGGCGAGTACCGTTCGCGTCTGACGGCCGTTGCATCCAAGCGTATCATGCAGAGTCCATATGAATACCTGAATGAGCGGAACCTTTTGCTTTCGGTACAAGAGCAGCGGCTGGCTTCAGCCATGTCCGCTCTTATCGGACAGAAAAGACAAAGGTATGTACGCATCGCAGCGACGCTGGATGCCATCAGCCCCCTTAAAGTGCTGTCCCGCGGCTATTCAATGGTTAGCGGCAGTAAGGGGATTGTACGCAGTACCGCAGATATCGGGCCTGGCGAGCGTTTGCAGGTTCGATTTTCCGACGGCAGCGCCGACTGCCTGGTTGAATCAGTCAATAGATTGGAGGAATAGCCGATATGGCGGAAAAGAAATTTGTCTTTGAAACGGCTATGAAGCGCCTTGAGGAGATTGTCCGAGCCTTGGAGCAGGGAGACGCGCCCCTGGATAAAAGCCTGGCCTTGTTTGAAGAGGGAACAGAGCTCATCCGCAAGTGCGGCGCTACGCTGGATACTGCCGAGCAGAAGCTGCGTCTGCTTGTCAAGACGCCGGAAGGACCGCAGGAAACCGACTTTGACGCAGAGGGGACGAACAGCTGATGGTAACAGAGATCCTCAGCCGGGACGCCGCCCTTGTACAGCAATACATGGACAGGCTGCTTCCTGCATCACAGGCGCAGCCAGCCCATGTTCTTGAGGCGGCGCGGTACAGCCTATTGGGTGGAGGGAAGCGGCTGCGCCCGGCTTTGCTTTTGGAATTTTATCGCGCATGCGGCGGGGCGGACGAGCAGGCCCTGCCCTTTGCCTGTGCAGTGGAAATGATTCACACCTATTCTCTTATCCACGACGATCTGCCTTGCATGGATAACGATGAGCTGCGCCGCGGCCGTCCGACCTGCCATAGGGCTTACGGAGAAGGGGCGGCTGTTTTAGCGGGCGACGCTTTACTCAACCGCGCCTATGAAGTGATGGCGGAAGCATCGCTCAGCCATCCCCAGCCGCAGAATGCGTTGAGGGCGATGGCGCATATTTCAAGATGCGCCGGGCTTTCCGGTATGATCGGCGGGCAGGATCTGGACTTGCAGATGGAAGCGGGGCGTCTTGGCGCCGAATATTTACAGGAGATGGTGTGCATGAAAACGGCAGCCCTGCTTTCTGCCGCCTGTGTTGGGGGCTGCCTGTTGGCCGGGGCTGATGAGCAGCGCTGTCGGGCCGCGGCTGAATACGCCCGCAACGTCGGCATTGCATTCCAGATCGCCGATGATATCCTGGATGAGGAAGGCAGCGCTGCAAAGCTGGGAAAAAGCATTGGAAAGGACGCAAAAGAGGGGAAAGTCACCTACTTATCTATCTTTGGTGCCGAGGACTGCCGGCAAAAGATTGATCTTCTGACACAGGAGGCGCTTCGGCAGGTGGAAGGCTTTGATGACAGCGGTTTCCTGCGTGATCTGGCGATTTGGCTGACGCACCGGGATTACTGAGGAAAGCAAAATGAGCCAATGTGTTTCCTTTATCACCGGAAATTTTGTGCTGGATGTCGCCCTGCTTTGTTGGTTTTCCGCACAGGCGCTTAAAATCGTCACCTCCTATTTTAAAACCCGAAAGCTCAAGCTGCGCATGTTCTTTTCTTCCGGAGGCCTGCCTTCTTCCCATACCTCGACGGTTGTAGGCGTCGCTGTGGCGGTAGGACGTGTCTGCGGCTTCTCGTCACCGCTTTTTGCCGTCACTGTTGTAGTGGCTCTCATCGTTATGTACGATGCATCCGGCGTGCGATGGGAGACAGGCAAACAGGCCATTATTCTCAATTATATCATGGATCACTGGCGCGAGACCCCGCCCGATATTTTCCAAAAAGATCTCAAGGAGCTGGTCGGACATACGCCATTTGAGGTATTGGCCGGCGCTGCATTGGGGCTTGCATTGGGATTTTTGCTTTAAAATCGTATAAAAGTCAATATACCGGGCTTGATATTTATACATGTTATGATATAATAACAAAGGTGGCACAGTATCCTAGTCAGAGTTTCCGATTCCCAAGACGGGCCTAAAAATCCGTTAAAGGGCATATCGATGAAGTCTCTTGTGTCTGCTTCTTTCGCCCAGATTGGGGTGGATGCTGGGGGTTAAGGTTTCAGGGCGCCCCGCAACGGCATGCGGATGTGACCCGGTTACCGTGGAGACCTGTTGCTGTGGGGACCCTATACACCGAAAGGTTGACGGCGTTTCTACGGGACAGGGTTAAACCTGCAATGTGGTGGGAATCGACCCCCGCTGCGTGCAGATGTAGCCTGCCTTGAGTGGGCATGGCGAATAGGGGATCACACGCATTTATCGCGGCCGCTTTAGATGCGTCATTGCCCCTTGAAACCATGCCTGCAAAAGAGGCC
>CAJMOV010000246.1 GCA_905215125.1 uncultured bacterium
AGCAGGTAAAGACAAAGCTGGCGTCAAGCAGGCGCGGCTCCTCGTTTTCCGGCCCGATGCGGATATTGACGATATACGGCGCTTCGCCCCGCATCATCTCCCAGACCTTGCGGCGGTCGGAAAGATAATCGAGCAAATCACGCGCCTTTTCCGTATCCTGATACTCGCGGTTGCTGAGCAAGCGCGCCGCACCGTCGACAAAAACTTCGGCCGTGTGCTGCTCGCCTTCCACATCGTGGGCAAACTCGGCGACCTTTTCCGCCAGGAACAGCGCGCCGCCGTTGGGCATACCGCTGCGGCGCAGCCCTTCGGCCAACTGGTGCAGCCTGCCCTCGCCGATGGCAAGGTTGAGCGCCCGGGCCAAAAGCGCCGCCTCCGTTTCCTCCAGCGGGGCAGGCAGACGGAATACACGATTTTTAGCGCTGCTCTCCGTCACCAGCACCGCGGCATAGCTCATATCGTCAATGCGCACCAGCTCTACCCTTTTGACATGGGCGCCCCGGGCGCGATCGACAATGGAAACGGCGGTATGGTCGGTAAAATGCGATACAATACGGGAGGCGTTGAGCATGATGCTGTCCATTTCTCGCATCCGGCTGCGCATTTCAGCCTGAAGCCGCTGCATTTCGGCGGCCGCCATATCATAGCGATCCATCAGCTCATTGACATACAGGCGATAGGCCGCGTAGGACGGCACGCGCCCCGCCGATACATGGGGCTTTTCCAGATAGCCCAGCTCCTCCAGCTCGCTCATCTCGTTGCGGATGGTGGCGGAGGAAATGGGCTGGGAAAAGGCGCCTGCAATCATTTTGGATCCGACCGGTTCGGCCGTTGCTATATAGTTTTCAATGATGGCCTTCAGTATGCGTCTTTTACGCTGGGAAAGATCCATCACGGCGCCTCCTTCCGAGGAATTAGCACTCTCACCCCCTGAGTGCTAATCTTAGTTTACCACATTTCGGATGAATGTCAATAGGTCTTTGGCGGGGAAAGATGTAAATAAATTGTGATTTTCCCGCCGGGGCATTTCTCCCCCGCCGCCAGCTTTCCCGCCCCTCTTTCCCCCTTTCGTTGCACATTTTTCCCCAAAGCGCGACAGGCGCACCCGGCCAGATGTCGCAGGGACGCTGACGTCCGCGGAAAGACCTTGTTTTTCACCGAACGTCCCCTTATAATAGTTCTATATAGGCAAATAGGCAAGCCGGCACACTGCAATTTATGGAGGTGTCAATATGACGGTAAAGAAAGCACAAAAATTGAGAAACATCCTTTTGATTGCCGGCAGTGTCATGATGCTGGCGGGCTGTTTGTGGCAACCGTTCTTCCTTGTCGGTGTCATCGTCGCCTTCTCCTGTCTCATTCCGCATTTCCTTTTTAATAAATGCCCGCATTGCGGAAAGCAGCTAGGCCGGAATGAGGGAGATTTTTGCCAGTTCTGCGGAAAGCCGCTCGATTGACCAATCCGCTTTCCCCGCAAGTCATAGCGGTTACGCAATAAAAAAGAGCAAGGCAAACCATTCCGGTCTGTCTTGCTCTTCGTTTCCTTACAGAATCTTACCCTTCAGGTGCTTTATCGCTTTACAGCTGATTCTGGTCATACTGGGCGCGAACGCCGCCGATAAACTTGGGGCGCGTCCTGGCGCAGACAACGTGGGCCTGGCCTATCTGGCTGACCGGCGTGCGCACCGGCACGGCGACGGGGGCCAGATGCATGCCGATAAGGGTATCACCGATATCAATACCCGCCTGGGCCCGAACATGCTCAACCGCGACAGGGCGCTCAAGGGCGTGATAGGCTGCCGTAGCGAAAGACCCGCCCGCCTTGGGCTGCGGCACGACGTTGACGACGTCCAGACGGTATTTCTCCGCCGCCGCAGCTTCTAGGATGATAGCGCGGTTGAGATGCTCGCAGCATTGGGCGGCAAGGTAAATACCGCGCTGGCGCAGGATGGTATAGAGCTCGTCAAAAATGGCGGCCGCCACTTCCGGTACAGAGTGCGAGCCGATTTTCTCGCCGCTGACCTCGCTCGACGAGCAGCCGACAACCAGAATGTCCCCCTCCCGCAGCCGCGCCACCTCCAGAAGGGCGCACAAAACATCCCGCGTTTGTAAGCGGATGGATTCCAACATAAAAAAGACCTCCTTTGCGATTATGGTTATACCGCATAGAAAGCGGCGATAAGCAAATAAAGCGCCAGCGTTACAAACAGCAGCGAAAGGGCGCCGGCAAAAAACGTGATAATATACACCCTCGGATCAGTGCCCTTATGCAGGGGACGCTTATAACGCGCCTTCATCTTGCGGTAGACATGCACCGCGATGAGGATGGGCGGTAGATAGTTGACTATTGTGAGCAGGGCCGATTGCAGCTGCGTCATTTCGCACTTCCTTTCAGGGCTTTGCAAAAGCCGCTGCACCTAGTATAATACAAGAGACACCCTCTGTCAAAGGAGAAGCAGATGCAGCGAGAAATTTACATGAAAGAAGCCCTGGCGCTGGCCCGCCGTGCGGCAGACGAAGGCGAAGTCCCCGTCGGCTGCGTCATCGTGCGGAACGCAGAGATCGTCGGCCGCGGCTGGAATCGGCGCGAACAAACGAAAAGCGCGCTGGGCCATGCGGAAATCATGGCCATAGACGCGGCGTGCCGCGCGCTGGGCCGCTGGCGGCTGGACGACTGCGCCCTGTTCGTCACGCTGGAGCCCTGCCCCATGTGCGCCGGCGCCATTTTAAACGCCCGTATGGCGGAGGTGTGCTACGGCGCGTCCGACACCGATTACGGCGCCTGCGGCGGCGTGCTCAATTTGTTTGAGGAAGCGTTCCGCCATCATCCCCGCCTGTATGGCGGCGTGCTGGGTGAAGCATGCGGCGCCATTTTAAAGGATTTCTTTGTAAAATTACGTCTGGAAGCTGAAAAATAATGCGTTTTACAATAATTTCGCAATCATTTAATGGATATTTAATACCCTACCCCTCTTTTTCTTAACATCTATGGGGTATGATAAACTTGAGAGCAAGGCAAGAACAGTTTTTTCTTTTTCTCCCTCTAATTCTTCAAATGAAAAGGCCGCCGATCCTTCGGCGGCCTTTTCATTTCTAAGCCGCACGCCGCACAGGGACGGCTTTCAGGAAGGGCCAGCCCTTC
>CAJMOV010000247.1 GCA_905215125.1 uncultured bacterium
CCCTTGTATTCGCGGCCGTTGATTCCGCTCAGATCCGGCGCCATGCACAGGGCGTTGTAGACCGCCTCGCGGGTCGCTTCAACGCACGCTTCAAAAAACAGGTCGATGCGATTGTCGGAAAGCACGTCGATGCTGCGGATGTGTTCTTCCTTATAATTGCGCAGATTGCCCGGATAATTCGAAAAAGCCAGCACAATATCGCCGCTGGAATTGGTCAGCGGGGTGCCCGTCAGCGCCATGCCGGCGATGGCGCGGCGCGCCAGGCGCTTGAGCTGCCGGTCGGACATGGGCGCATCGGTCGCAACGACGATAGAGCACGACCCGCGCGGCGCATCGTCAATATAAGTGGGCAGCTCGCGGTAGGGCAGCTGACGGCCGTAAATATTAAGGTTGCCGCCGAAGTTGGCCTGTACCATCACGCCGACAGTAAAATCGCGCGTTTCGCCGATATTGACGCCGCGCACAACGCGAGAGGACGTCCCCATCCCGCCCTTGTAGCCAAAGCAGGTGCATCCGGTTCCGGCGCCGACCGCCCCTTCGGCGACCTCTTCGCCGGCGCAGGCCGCCGCTTCCAGCACATGCTCGGGCCGGACGTGACCGCCCATGATATCGCTCAGGCTGCCGTCGTTGGTTTCCATGACGCACAGGTTAATGGACTTGAACTCGCACCCTTCCACTTCTTTCCTGTGGTGTTCAAGCAGCCCCTGCATGGCGGCGCCGACCGACAGGGTGCTTGTCATGGCGATGCATGACTCCAGCTCGCCCAGCTCTTCAATCTGCAGCGAACCCGCCATTTTGGTGTAGCCGTTGCCGGCGTAGACGGCCGCCATCGGCCGATGAATGTAAACTTCGCCCTGATGGGGCTTGACAAAGGTGACGCCGGTGCGGATATTTTCCCCCTCGATCAGGGTCCGATGCCCCACCGTGACGCCGGGCACATCGGTGATGCTGTTGCGTTTCCCCGTTTCCAGCCGGCCGGGGACCTCCATCCAGTCGCGGATACGTTTGCACTGCTTCATACGAGAAACCCTTCCTTTTCTGTCGATTTATCTGTTTTTGTCCAGCAGACGGATCAAAGCGGCGATTGGGCTGTGGTCACAGTCAGGCAAAAGCGTGGGGTTTAAGCGCAGAACATCTGGATGCGCGTTGGCGGGGGCGAACAGATTGCGCGTACAGCCCAGCAGCTCGACGTCATTCTGCCCGTCCCCGACGACATACAGGTCCCGCGGCTTGATGCCGAGATGCTGGCAGACGAACAGCGCGCCAGCCCCTTTTGTCGCGCCCGGCGCTAAAATTTCGTAAAAATACGGCGCCGAATGCTGGGCGTGAAAGCGCCCCGGATAGACTGTGCGGATATATTCCGTCAAAGCGTCGATTTTTCCCGCTTCCATGGTCAGGTTGAGCTTGACCCACGGCTGGGGGATATTCTGCGGCGGCATGGGACGATAGGGAATTTTCACCTTCTCGAAATGGATCCTCGTAATTAGGCTGCCCTGCGCGACGAATTCCCCGTCCAGCAGTGTCACCTCGATACCGACCTCAGGAAAACGCTCCATAAGATCAAGCGTCAGCTCATATCCCGGCTGACCAACGGGCAGCGAACGGATGATGGTATCCCTTTCAAAATCATATACGACGGCGCCATTGCAAATGACGGCCGGTGCGTTGACGTCCACATCCTTCAAAAAATACTGCATCCCTGTCCTGGACCGCCCCGTCGCCATGGAAAACCTGCCGCCCTCTGAAACGAAATAGCGGACTGCCTCGCGGTTTTCCCGGGAGATTTGGCGGTCGGAATCAAGCAGCGTTCCATCCAGATCGCTTAAAATTAAAATGCCTTCAAATTTTTTCATTGTACTCACCATGACTGATTTTTTTTAGAAAATCTGTAAAATAACCGGGCAGCGGACATTCCAGCGCCATTTCCCGCCCTGTTGCAGGGTGGATAAATCGCAGCCTGCGCGCGTGCAGGCACTGTCCCCCCAGCCCTGTGCGGTCGTTTTTTGGACCGTACAGCGGGTCGCCGGCGACCGGGTGTCCGATGTGCGCCATGTGGACGCGGATCTGATGGGTGCGTCCTGTTTCCAGCTTGCACTCAAGATGGGTATAGCCATCATACCGCGCAAGGACGCGGTAATGGGTCACGGCGGGGCGTCCTCCAGCGACAACGGCCATCTTTTTTCTATCCCGCGTGCTGCGGCCGACAGGCGCGTCCACGCATCCGCCGTCCTGCCTGGTGGCCCCGATGACAACGGTCTCGTACACCCGCGACAATGTACGGGTTTTAAGCTGTTCAGATAAATGCTGATGTGACCTGTCGTTTTTGGCGACGATCAGCAGGCCCGATGTATCCTTGTCTATGCGGTGGACGATGCCGGGGCGTTTTTCCCCGCCGACGCCGGAAAGGCTGCCGCCGCAATGGGCCAGCAGCGCGTTGACCAGCGTGCCGTCCTCATGCCCTGCCGCCGGGTGGACGACCATGCCCCGCGGCTTGTTGACGACAATGACGTCGTCGTCCTCATACACGATATCAAGGGGAATATCCTCGGCAGTGACGGCGCTGTCGCGCGCCTGCGGCAGGCTGACAAGAAGTGTCTCGCCGCCTGACAGGCGGTGATTCTTCTTAACAGCCCTGCCGCTGCACAGCACCATTCCTTCATCAAACAGGCGCTGGACGGCGGCGCGGGACAGGCCGGTCTTTGCTGCCAAAAAAGCGTCTGCCCGCTCTCCTGCCGCCTGCGCGGACACCTCAACGCTTTTCCTGTCCATCTTTTTGCGCGCGGCGCAGCCTGTCGTCCATAAATAGAAAATAGATAATGCACATGGCGCCGCCCGCGGTGATAAAGACGTCGGCCACATTGAATACGGCAAAGCTTATCAGCCTGAAATCAAACAGGTCGATGACATAGCCGAGGCGAAGCCGATCGACAAAATTACCCAGCGCACCGCCGATGACAAACAAAATCCCCAGGCGGCCCCACAGATTAAGCACATATTTCCTTTTAAGCGCCCAGACGAGCAAGGCGACCATCAAAATGGTTGCGACGATGAAAAACCACCGCTGACCCTGCAGGATACTGAAAGCGGCGCCGCGGTTTTCCGTATAGGTAAAGTGAAAAACCCCTTCAATCAGGG
>CAJMOV010000248.1 GCA_905215125.1 uncultured bacterium
ATGGGCCTTGTGGAAGCGGAAGCCGCCGCCGATATGCTGGACGCGCAGAGCGAGCAGGAAGCCCTCAATGCAGCAGCGCAGCTCGACGGGGCAATCGGCGGCCCGCTGTCCGCCCTGCGGGGCGAGCTTTTGTCTCTGACTGCCCATTTTTACGCCGTATGCGATTACCCGGACGAAGATATCGACCCCTTTGAATATGAAAAGGCCCTTACGCTGCTGCGCCGCGCCCGGGAAAGGCTTTGCCTGCTGGCCGACAGCTTTGATCGGGGCAGCCTGCTCAAGTCGGGCTTTCCCGTCGCCGTGCTGGGCAGGCCCAACGCGGGCAAATCGTCGCTGTTCAACGCCCTTTCCGGCTCCGACCGCGCCATCGTCACCGCCGAGGCGGGCACGACGCGCGACGTGCTGGAGCAGACTGTCGTCGTCGGTGGCAAGCGCCTTTTGCTGATGGACACAGCCGGCCTGCGCGACCCGGAGGGAGAGGCCGAGCGCATCGGCGTTGAGCGCGCCGTCCGCGCCGCTGAAAGCGCCCGTGCTGTCCTGTGGGTTTTCGACGGCTCGCAGCCCCTGCCGCCGGACGAGCTGCGGAGGCTTCCGGCCGCTCTTTCCGACAAGCCGTGCGCCGCCGTCGTCAGCAAAGGCGACTTGCCGCAGGCGTTGGAGCCCGGCGAGCTTTCCGGGCGTTTTGAAAAGGTATTCCCCCTGTCCTCCAAAACGGGGGAGGGGATTGCGGCGTTGGCCAACTGGCTGGGCGCGCTGGCCCCCGACGCCGGGCAGACGCTGATCACCAGCCCGCGCCAGGCGGCCCTGCTGCGGCGCGCTGTCGATTCCATCTGCGCCGCCATCCGTTCGGCGGAAGGCCGCATGACGGCCGACGCCTTCCTGCTCGACGTCGAGCAGGCGATCCGCGCCCTGGGCGAGGTGACGGGGCAGGATATTTCGGGCGACATCGCCCATGAGATTTTTTCCCGCTTCTGCGTGGGAAAATAACCGATTCGGAGGAATACTGCTGTGCAATATCATGCGGGAGCTTTTGACGTCGCCGTCGTCGGCGCGGGCCACGCCGGCATCGAGGCGGCGCTGGCCGCCGCGCGGCTGGGGTCGCGGGTGCTGTGCCTGTGCACCTGCCTGGACGCCGTGGGCAACATGCCGTGCAACCCCTCCATCGGCGGTACGGCCAAGGGGCAGCTGGTGCGGGAAATCGACGCGCTGGGTGGAGAGATGGCCCGCGCCGCCGACTTGACCTGCATCCAGTTCCGTATGCTCAATCGAGGCAAAGGCCCTGCCGTCTACTCTCCCCGCGCGCAGAACGACCGCATGAGTTACCGCAATGTTATGAAGCACACGCTGGAGACCTGTCCCAACCTGGTGCTGCGGCAGGGCGAAGCGGCCGAGGTCCTGACGGAGGAGGGCCGCGTTTGCGGCGTACGTCTGGTGGGCGGGGCGGAATATTCGGCCCGCGCCGTCGTGCTGGCGACAGGTACCTTTCTGGGCGGCAAGACCTTTACCGGCGACGTCGTGCTGCAAATGGGGCCCGACGGGCTGGCGCCCGCCCTTGCGCTGGTCGACTGCCTGCACAGCCTGGGGCTGGAAACGAGACGCTTTAAAACGGGGACGCCGCCGCGCGTCGCCGCCTCCACCGTCGATTTCAGCCGCCTTGACCCGCAGGAGGGGGAAGAAGAACCGCAGGGCTTCGCCTTTTACGCCGTGCAAAAGCCGCGCAGCACGGTGCGCTGTCACCTGACCTATACCAATGAGCAAACCCACCGCGTCATCCGCGCGGCACTCGACCGTTCCCCCCTTTTCACCGGCGTCATCGACGGCATCGGGCCGCGTTATTGCCCGTCCATTGAAGACAAGGTGGTCCGCTTTTCCGACAAGCCGCGCCACCAGCTCTTCCTGGAGCCGTGCGGGGAAGGCAGCGGTGAGATTTATATACAGGGACTTTCCACATCCCTGCCCGAGGACGTGCAGGCCGCCATGATCCGCACCATTGAAGGGCTGGAGCGCGCCGAAATCATGCGCCCCGGCTACGCCATCGAATACGACTGCTTAAACCCCCTCTGCCTGGATGCCCGCCTGGCCGTCAAAGCCGTCCCCGGCCTGTTTGCCGCAGGGCAGCTTTGCGGCAGCTCGGGGTATGAGGAAGCGGCGGCGCAGGGTCTGGTCGCCGGTATCAACGCCCACGCCTATGTCACGGGCAAAGACCCCTTTCTGCTCTCCCGCATGGACGGGTACATCGGCACCCTGATTGACGACCTGGTGACCAAGGGGACAAACGAGCCCTACCGCATGATGACGTCCCGCTGCGAGTACCGCCTTGTCTGCCGGCAGGACAACGCCGATCGCCGCCTGATGGAAAAGGGGCTTGCTATCGGCCTTGTCTCCCCCGAGCGTGCGGAAAGGATGCGGCAAAAATATCAAATGGTAGACGCCGAGCTGTCCCGGCTCAAGCGCGCCGTCGCGCCGCCCAGCGACGCCGTCAACGCCTTCCTGCGCGCGCGCGGTACATCGCCGCTGCAAAGCGCGGGGGCCAGCCTGCTCGAGCTTTTGCGCCGGCCGGAAATTAACTATGACGCGCTTGCCGCCATTGACGCCGGTCGGCCACAGGACATCACGCCGGAAATCGCCGAACAAGTGGAGATCGCCGCCAAATATGAAGGATATATTCGCCGTCAGCTCAAGGAAATCGAAGACATGCGCCGCATGGAATCGCGCGAACTGCCGCAGGACATCGACTACCTGTCCATTTCGCTTCTGCGCACCGAAGCGCGGCAGAAGCTGCAGACCATCCGTCCGCGCACACTGGGGCAGGCGTCGCGCATTTCCGGCGTCTCGCCGGCCGACATCGGGGCGCTCATCGTCCTGCTGTCCCAAAGGGAGGGAGAAAAATGAGCTTTTCTGATATTGTCCGTTCCGGGCTTACAGCATGGGAGCTGCCCGCAGACGAGAAGCCGCTTGCCCGTCTGGAGGGCTTCTGCGCCCGCCTGCTGGAGACCAACAGGGTCATGAACCTGACGGCTGTCACCGATCCCGATGCCGTCGCCGTGCGGCACATGCTGGACAGCCTTTTTCTGCTCACGGCC
>CAJMOV010000249.1 GCA_905215125.1 uncultured bacterium
GACCCGTACGGGAATCGAACCCATGATTCCGCCGTGAAAGGGCGGTGTCTTAACCTCTTGACCAACGGGCCACAATGGTAGCGGCAGTCGGATTTGAACCAACGACCTGCCGGGTATGAACCGGATGCTCTAGCCAGCTGAGCTATGCCGCCACATGCTCGCCAGAGCGCTCAACAGGGTCAGCGAGCAAGATAGATTATACAACAGGCTTTGTCCTTTTGTCAAGCATTATTTTACCTTTTTACGGCGATATCTCCAAAACCTCTTCCGCCAGCTTTTGCGTCAGCGCCCCGCGGCCGATAAGCTGCTGATAGAGTGGCGTCCCCTGCTTAGTCACAGCCGTCAAGACCTTGACGCTGACGAAAGCCATCATTCCGCGATCAAAGGTTCTGCTTTGGATATACTGCATGTCCGCCGTTGTCAGTATACCCAATTCCACGGCCTTTTGTAGGGCGCTGCTCCAGGAAAAATCCCCCGCGGCGTCACTGTATCCCAGGCCGCGCAGCATAAAGGTCATGTACTGCTGCGCCGTTACGGATGTGGACGGGCTGTAGGTGCGCGCGCTTGTCCCGGTCGTCAGGCCGCTGTCATACAGAAAAGCGATATAGGGCTTATAGAAATCGCTGACGTCGCTGAAGGGCAGGACAAGCCCCTGGGCGTCCAGCGCCTCGTCCTCCAGCCCAAGAAAACGGGTCAGCATAACGGCCGCCTCATCCCTGCGCGGCTGGCGGTCAAGCTCGAAGCCTTTATCGCTGCCGCGAAAAAGGCCTAGGCGGTACAGCGTTCGCGCAGATGCGTAATTCTCCGGCCACAGGTAAGCGGTCATGGCGTCGCACAGGGTCGGGTCCCAGCCCTTATGCGTGGAAAGAAACTCCTTGCGCGTCCGTAGGAAATTTTCATAGCTTGTCGCGCCGTTCGGATCATCCTTGTCGTCATAGGTCACATCGACAAACAGAACCTGCCCATCTGTAAATACGGCGTTCCAGGAGTGGTTGAGCTCGTCGCTGCCAATGTAAATGCACGGGATATCCGCCGCGGCGCACAGCATGGCGAAGGCGGCGCTGTACCCGTCGCACACCGCTTTTCCACCCAGCAGAGCGCCATAGGCGGAAAACGGCTCAGGCGACGCGATATTCATATTGAGGAAGGTATTATAATCATAAGTACAGTTTTGAATAAGATAGTCATGGAAAGCGCGCAAAAGCTCACGTTCGCTCAACCCTGCCGCCATCATCTGCCCGGCGACGCGCTTTGCTTCCTTAATGGCCTGCTGATGCTGCTGCGGCTGGGCCATATCGACGCTGATTTTGGATACCTGTGTGCGTACCTGCCAGGTAATGCCGTAATAATCGGGGTAAATCATCCGGGCATACTCGTAGCACAGGTTAAAGTCAAACCCGGACGGCACCTGGATGGTAATTCCATCCTTCCCCGCCCGGATGGCCGCAGCCAGCTGCTGTGCGGCGTCCAGCTCGTCGCGGACGCTGAGGGGCTGCGACGCCGCCGACACGGGCAGGGCAAATGTCAAGCACGCCACGAGCAAAACGGCCAAGGCCTTTTTCCATACTTTTGTCATTGCAAAGCACCTTTCGCAGAGAAGGGGCGGCCGGGCCGCACGGGGTTGTTTTACAGCATTCGAACAGTATAGTAAACAGCGGCGGCGATGATAAAGGCAATGATGGCGTACAGCGCGTAAAAAGCAAAGGGAACCCCAAGCGCCAGCGCCGCGATGAAAAGCAGCAGGGGCACGCCATAAACGCCCGCCAGGTAACCGATATTGACCTTAACCGAAAAAATCTCTAGCTTTTTGCCAAACAGGGTGACGCTGCCGCCGCTTTTGCGCGTTCCAAAGGCCAGGGCAAGGAAAAGGACGCAGACGAGTACGCCGGCAGCAAAAGCGCCGTAGCGCCACAAGCCGCCGTCTCCCGTCGTTTTGGCCAGCGCCCACATACAGAAGGCTAGGGCCGCATGGGTTGTGCAGACAGTGAAAAATTCGCGGGGATAGATATAATAAATAAGATACAGGATGGCTGCGACAGGCAGCAGCACATACAGCAAACGCATGGTCAGTACATAATCATAAAAACGCATCATGGCGCAGGACAGGGCCAAAACCAGTGAAAACCATGTCACAACATAGCCGGTGATGGAGGCATCCGCCGTTTTTCCCCTGCGGCTGCGCGACGCCTGAAGCATCAGGCCGGCAGCTACGCCGACAACGCCCGCCGCCATCAAAATGAGCGATACGATGCGGGCGGCCTGATGACTGGTCTGATAATCAAAGGCGCGGCTTAAATAGGAAATGGCCCATAAAAAGACGGCGGTAAAGCCGAAAAACAGCAAAACCCGGTTGGTAATCGTGTCCTGTACCTTTTCCACTTTCTTCTCTTTCAAAACAGTCACTCTCCGATATCGTAATTGCCGGTATGGTACATGATAGCGCTGACGGCGGCCAGCGGCGCCGTTTCGCAGCGCATGATGCGCGGCCCCACCGAGACCGACAGCAGCCCGCCCGAGACGGCGGCGGCGGCTTCTCCCTCGGAAAATCCGCCCTCCGGCCCTGTCATGACGGCATAGCGGGTGCAGCCATCCCTTTCACGCAGAATCCGGCTGAAGCTCCCCTTATTTTCCTTTTCATACAGCAGCAGGGCCGTTTCATACCCCGCCGCCATGCGCACCGCATCGTCAAACCCCACAATTTCCCCGACGCGCACAGGGCGCGAACGCATCGCCTGCTTGGACGCTTCCAGCGCGATGCGGGAAAAGCGGGCGCTCTTCCGTTCGATGTCTCCTGCGCTGGGACGCACAACGCACCGTTCAGACAGAAACGGCACGATGGCCGAAGCCCCCAGCTCAACGCATTTCTGGATGAGAAAATCGAATTTTTCCCCCTTGGACAGGGCGGCGAAAACAGCGACCTCAACGCTGGGCTCGGTGCTGTACGGACGGCTGTGCAGGATACGGGCGGTTACCTTGTCCTTGTCCGCGGACGTCAGCACACATTCGTGCTCGCACCCCGCGTCGTCGCAAACGGTGATGAGGTCTCCCCTTTTCATTCGCAAAAC
>CAJMOV010000250.1 GCA_905215125.1 uncultured bacterium
CTGCGGCTATTGCAGACCCCGTAGGCTCTGGGGGAGCTGCCCCAGGAGGATATTTACCGCGCTGTCTGCGAAGCCATTTCCTTTGACGAATACCGCTGGCAGGGGGAAACGGGGGCGCTTTTCCGTTCGCGTCACCGGGCGCGGGGGTATGAAAATATCCTGACCCTTTGCCCGCGCTGCGGCGGGCGGGGGACTTACGTCTCCAGGGGCAACTCCGTCCGCTGTATGCACTGCGGCAACGCCGGCACGGTGGGGCGCGACATGCGCCTGTATGGAGACCCGGGCAGTATTCTGCCGGAAACCCTTCCTCAGTGGCACGATATGCTGCGTCGCGACTGGGAAGAACGCCTGCGGCGGGGCTGCTTTGTGATGGAAAGCACTGTGCGAAGCGAAAGGTACGACGGCCGCCGGTTTGCCCCCCACGCGCCGGGGCGCGTCCGTATGGATGAAAAAGGGCTGTCCGTCCGGCTGGAGGATGGAAGCGCGGCCGACCTGTCTCATGACAAGATGGCGGCCCTGCGCTGTCTTGCAGGCTGCTATATTGAAGTGGAGTGCGACGCGCTTGGCGTCCTGCGGCTCTACCCGGAAAACGGCCGCATGGCGGCGGAGTGGAAGCTGGCGCAGGAATACCTGCACCGGCGCGCCCAGAAGAGGGGAGAAACGGGATGAAAGAAACCGGCGGGACGGGCTTCGCCTGACCTGCGTAAGCCTTGTGACGTCCGGCGCCGTGCGTCTGGTCGCCTTTTACCGGGACGTGCTGGGCCCAGCGTCGACGAAAGCCGAAGGCCCCTGGCGCGTGGGGATCTGGCTTGGACGGCGTGGGGAGGCTGCTTTGCCGGCTGCCAATGCCCAGCCGGGGCTTGCGCCGCCCCGTTATGCCGTCTGCTGAGGGTGGAAATCCACGTTCCCAACGTCGACGTACTTTACAGGTGTCTGCGCGCCACGGGGGAGGACGTCAAGGACACGCCCCGCGAGTTGCCGTAGGGCTATCGCTATGCTCACATCACCGATCTGGATGGCAACGACATAGATCTGGCGTAAAAATAAACTAATTGTATTATTATCTATGATAATTACAAAATAAAATCAAAGAAGAAAGAGGTGCAGCCGATGAAACCCATCGCCACAAGGGATTTTGAACGTATCCACGGGCTTTCCGAGCTCAAGGTGTCGCCCGACGGCAAGCATGCCGCTTATTGCGTAACATGCGCCGACGTCGATGCCGACTGCTACAAGACCCGCCTATACCTGCTTGATCTGGAAAGCGGCAAAAGCCGTCCGCTGACGCAGGAGGACGGGAAGGGGTATGCCTTTGCGCCCGACGGCGCAGCCGTTTTGTTCCCCGCCCTGCGCAGCCCCGACGACAAGGAAGCCGTCCAAAGGGGGGAGGAGCTGACCGTCTTTTACCGGCTGTCCCTGGAAGGAGGGGAAGCGAGCGAGTGTTTCCGCATCGAGGCTTGCGTCAAAACGCTGGAAAGCCTGGGGGAAGGGCGCTGGCTTGTCTCCCACCTGTGCGATTTGACGCGGCCCGACCTCAGCGGCCTGCGCGGGGAAAAGCGCGCCCAGGCCCTGGAGCGCTGGAAAAAGGACGCTGACCAATTCCATGTGATTGACGAGCTGCCCTTCTGGGGCGACGGGCGCGGGTTTGTCAATAAAAAGCGCACCCGACTTTCCATTTTCCATGAAAAGACCGGCGCGCTGCTGCCCGTCACCCACCCCAATATGGACGTCGGGGCCTTTGCCTTGAGCGAGGATAAAAAGACGGTTGTTTTCGCCGGAAATGACGTCAAGGACTGGAAGATGAATTACCAGGGCCTTTACCGCGTCAATTTGTGCGACGGCGAGACCGAGACCCTCATCCCCGGCGCGCACGAGTTTGGAGAAATCGCCCTGCTCGGCGAACGCATCGTTACGGCGGGCAGCATCCACGGCGACGGCATCGACCTGCGCGGCGCAAAGCTCTTTACATACGACGACGGGAAAAAAGCCCTAGAGCAGGCCCTTCCCTTTGATGAGGAAATGGGGGTCAGCCTGTCCTTCGAGGCCAGCATGGGGGGCGATGCTTTCCGCGCGGCTGGGGATGAGATCGTCTTTATCTCCACCCGGGAATACGTCTCCCGCCTACGCGCCTGGAGACCGGGCGAAAAAGAGCTGCGCACGTTGAGCCCCGACGGGTGGAACATCCTTTCTTTCGCGCCGGCAGGCCGGCGGATGCTGGCCGTCGCCTTCTCCCGTGAAGGCGGCTTCCAGGAAATCGTCTCTATTCAGGACGGCGAGGTCAGGCCGCTGACCCGGCTTGGACGGGGCCTTTTCCAGGGCGCGCCGAAAGCCGAGCCGCTCTCCTTTGTCAATCGCGACGGCGTGCGTGTCGACGGCTGGGTCCTGAAACCGCTGGACTATGATCCGGGTAAAAAATACCCCGCCATCCTGTCGGTCCACGGCGGCCCCCGCTGGGCCTATTGCGAAGCCTTTAACCATGAAATGCAGGTCTTTTCCTCCCGCGGGTATTTTGTCTTTTACTGTAACCCCCGCGGCAGCTCGACGCGGGGCGACGCCTTCGCCGAGCTTTCCGACAAGTGGGGCAGCATCGACTTTGACGACGTCATGGCCTTTACCGACGAGGTGCTGCGCGCCTATCCCGCCATAGATGATAAGCGTCTGGGCATTACCGGCGGCAGCTACGGCGGGTTTATGACCAACTGGGCCATCGGGCACACCGACCGGTTTGCCGCTGCAGCCACCTGCCGCAGTATCACCTACTGGCCCGGCTTTTACGGCGTCAGCGACCTGGGCGGCTGGTATGACAAGCACGAGCAGGGGGGTACGCTGTGGGAAAACGAGCAGAAGCTGCGCGACCATTCCCCCCTGTTTGCCCTGGACAGGGTCAAAACCCCCACCCTGATCATCCACTCCTTCGAGGATTATCGCTGCCCCGCGCCAGAAGCATACGCGCTGTATCAGGCACTTATTGAGCACGGCGTCGAGACGCGCATGGTGCTGTTTAAGGGAGAAAGCCATGGCCTGTCGCGAAACGG
>CAJMOV010000251.1 GCA_905215125.1 uncultured bacterium
GCTTTTGATGCATGAAGATTTTACCGCAAAGCTTAAAGCCGCAAAAACTCCGGATTCCCTTGTGGACGTATCCGCAAACGGTGCAGACATAATTATTCTCTCCATCCATTGCTTTATTCTCCTTTGCCGGGTCAATATAGGTCGGGGCTTTTGCTGGCGCCTTTCCCTTGATGACCCTGTGATAGTATTCGTATGTCATAGGGGCCAGCTTCTCCCCGTTCTCCGCCGTTTCCACCCGGGCGAAGAAGACGGTATGGGTCCCCTGGCCAAACTGTCCCACCACAGTACAGGTATAGACGGCGCAGGTGGCTTTGCGGATGACGGGCAACCCCGCTTCCCATTCATACGGGGTGACGGTAAATTTATCATAATTGGCGCTTGACCGGAAGCCGAAAACCGAAATAACGGCCGGGGGCGTCCTTTCGCTCAGAACAGATAGGCTGAACCGTCCCGTTCTTTCAATGATGTCATGGGTATAGTTTTCCTTGTTGACGCTGATAGCGATCACCGGCGGCTGCGCCGTAATTTGCATACAGGTATTGATAAAGCAGCCGACCGGTCGTTCGCCATCGACAGCGCCGACGACATACATGCCATATGTCAGCTGATTAAGTGCTGTCGGGTCCATATCTCTTCCTCCATTACAGTAATAATTTCTATTTTTAATTTACCATTTCTCCCCTGCTTTGTCAATAGCTTTCCCCATTGAGGGCTGAAAAATGCAGTCCCACCATCTGTCTGGATGGTGGGACATGCTTTTATTCTCCAACGATGGGCAGCGGGGCTATAGGCAGGTACTCCTCCGTCATCATGCTTTCCATATATTCAATGTACTGCTCCTTGGTCAGCAGGGCCTTGTAGCTGGCCAACAGGGCCTTGGCATAATCGCCGCCGTTTTTCAGCAGGTTATAGGCCGTCAGGGCAAAAACCTTGGCCGTGACAACATACGCCAGGTATTCGTCAACGACGGTCAGGTTGGCGTTGTGCTCCATGCCGGTAAAGCCGCCGGTATTGAACTGCAGCAGCGGCATGATGCTGGACAGATCGCCGTAGTCGGTCGACCCGGTCTCATGCCCGCCGTTAAAATGACTGACCTCGTACTTGCCGGCGGCCGCGGTGTCGATCGCCTCGTCTACTGCACGGGTATCCTTGGCAGGGATAGTGGGCAGATAACCAGGCAGAGTGGTGATTTTGACGCCGCAGCCGGTGGCGACGCCGCCTGCGCGCAGGGCGCGATCCACCTTGCGGCTGGCGTCGCGGATGGCGTCAATATTGCCGGCGCGAACAGAGTATTCCACCCGCACGTCGTCGGCGATGACGTTTACGGCCTCGGCCCCCTTGGAAATATAGCTGTGGATGCGCACCGTATCGCAGTCGCGGAAGCTCTCGCGCTGGATGTCGATGGCATGGCCGGCCAGCATAGCGGCGTTCATAGAGTCAATGCCCTTGTGCGGAGAGCTGGCGGCGTGGGAAGCCAACCCCTCAAAGGAGACCATTTTATTGACAAAGCCGTTGCTCGTCTCATTGGCCAGCTTGACGCCGAAAAAGCTGGCGGAGGAGTGATGGCCGACCGTGATGTCAATATCATCCAGCGCGCCGATGCGGATCAGCTCGCATTTGCCGCCGCCATAGCGGATGACGCCCTGCTCGCGCAGGCCGTTTTTGTAATCCACCTCGACAAATTCTTCAGCCGGTACGCCGAAAAAGACTATATTTCCATCCATGGCGGCGCGGACTTCCGGGTCGCTGAGCGCCAGCGCGGCGCCGACGACGCCCGTCAGCTGGGCGTTATGCCCGCAGCAGTGGGAAGCGCCCGTCTCTGGGTTGACATCCTTGTGCGCGGCAATAGGCAGCGCGTCATACTCCCCCATGACGGCGACGGTGATACCCTCGGCTCCCTTACCGCTCAAATATCCCTTTGCTCCGGTGACGGCCAGGTTTTCCTCTGTCTCAATGCCCAAGCTGCGCATCCACTCGACAAACTTGCCTGCTGTGCGCTTCTCGCGGAAGCCCAGCTCGGCATGCGTCCAGATGTCGCGGCCAAAATCTTTGATTCTCTCCTGATTTTGGTCAATAATGTCACAGATTTTTTGTTCAATACGATCCATACATACACTCCTCCGCATCAGTATACTGCCATTTTACTGCTAAAAAGAGGAAAAGACAAGTATAAAATGTCCTCCCCCCTTACAGGGAGAGGACGTCGCTTATACGCCTTTTTTCTTTTCCAGCCACCAGTAAACCGGCAAGCCCAGCAGTGTGATGCCGATGCCGACCAGCGAGCGGCCCGTATCGGTGATAATAGTGCTGATCAATATGAACAGCCCGCCTGCAATGCCGACAATGGGAGTGATGGGATAAAGCGGCACACGGTAATTGCTTTTGTCCGAAAGCCCGCGCTTACGCAGGATAAACACTCCGATGACGCCCATTGTAAAGAAAATCCACAGCACAAAGATAAGCAGGTCGGTCAAAGTGTTGAAGGTGCCTGAAAAAATATAGACGACTGCTATGAGCGACTGCATGATCAGAGCGTTTGTCGGGGTGCCGAAGCGCGGGTTGATTTTTCCGATAACGCGGCTGAAGGGCAGCTTTCCCGCTTCGCTCATGGCTTGCGGAACGCGGGCCGCCGTCATGAGATAGCCGTTAAGAGCTCCGAAAACCGACACCATGATGCCGGCCGTCAGGAAAGCGGCTCCACCTGTGCCGAATAAAGCGGTTGCCGCATCAGACCCCGGCGTTTCCGAAGCCGCCAGCACGTCAGCCGGCAACGCCTGAAAGACGACAAAGTTGAAAAGGGCGTAAACGGCGATGACAAAGATGATGCCGATAGCGATAACGCGTGGCAGGTTTTTACGCGGCTGTCTCATTTCCCCTGCCATATTGGTGACGCCTATCCAACCGTCATAAGCCCACAGCGTCCCCAGTATCGCGGCGCCGGCTGAACCGCCGACCAACCCTCCTGCCAGTCCTGACGCCCCCGGCATCTGCCCTTTTACGAGGCCCATACCGATAATAGCAGCCACCGGC
>CAJMOV010000252.1 GCA_905215125.1 uncultured bacterium
CCGTTTAAAAAGGCCCTGCGGGTGAACTCTCCTGCTTCAGCGGGTCGGGCGCCCAGCGCATATGCGTGGCGCAGCGCCCCCTCGACAACGGCGGCCGAGCCGTGGCAAAAGATTTCCGCCATAGCTTCGCCCGTATAGCTGTGCGGCCCCCGGTAAAAGGCTGCAAGGCAAAGATCAAGGGTTTTACCTTCGCACGATAATAACTTTCCGTAATATAAATGGTTGGAAGATCTTTGGGTAAAGGGCTTTTCCCCCTTGGGGACAAACAATCTGTCCGCTATGGCGGCAGCGCCGTCTCCCGAAAGGCGGACGATGCCGATAGCGGCAGGCAGCCCGCCGCCTGAATAGGCGGCTATGGTAGAGGACATGCAATCACCTCAAGCAAACAGTATATCATAAATCCGGCCCGGAAAAAAGAGGGTGCGCGGGGACCGGGCACACAGGCGTGCGCGCGGCACATTTTTTTCCAGACTCTTGCATATTTCCCCCCTTTTCTATACAATAGACAGGAAGATTCGACAAAAAGGGGGCTTATCCATGAAGACTCTTGCGCAGATGATTCATGATGATTTGAAGCTGGCTTTCGGCGTCACAGAGCCGGGCGCCATCGCCTATGCCGCGGCAAGGGCCCGCGGCCTGACCGAAGGGGAAATCCTTTCCGTCACACTGGATCTCAACTCCGGTATTTATAAAAATGCCTTTACCTGCGGGATTCCCAATTCGCCTGAGCTGGGCAACGCATACGCGGCGGCGCTGGGCGCCGTGGGCGGGGACGCCTCCCTCATGCTGGAGGCGTTGGAGCCCGTCACGGAGGAAGACAATAAAAAAGCGCGGCAGCTGGTGCAATCCGGCGCCGTCACCGTCAACCTTGATCGCATCACGCCGACTATCTTCATCCGTGCGACGGTGCAGACCATGGGCGGCATTGGCGAGGTTACCATTGAAGGCAGCCACACCAACGTCACTCTTATACGCAAGAATGGGGAGACCATTTTTAAAGCCGACGCCGTCGCCGCCAGTGAGGATCCCTGTGAAGGGATCAAGGGATATACCCTCGCGCAGCTCGTTCAATATGCCGATACGGTGCCGCTGGAGGAAATCGCCTTTTTGAAGCAGGCGTTCGAGGCGGACAGCGAGCTGTTTGAAGAAGGCCGGCGCGCCGGCGCCGTCCCGATGACGGAGGTGCTGATCGCCAACAACGGCGGAAAAGTATATAACGGCGACACGAAAAAGAGCGCCGCCATCGTCGCCGTCGGGGCTATCGAAGCCCGTGTCGCCGGTGTACCCCGCGCCGCCATGAGCATCACAGGCAGCGGCAGCCACGGCATCCTGGCCATGATGCCCCTGTACGCCGCCTGCAGGGCAGAGGGCCGCAGCGAAGAAGAACTGCTGCGCGCTGTCTGCCTGTCCTGCCTGGTCACCATCTACATCAAGGAATACTCGGGCCGTCTTTCCGCCCTGTGCGGGTGTACCCTGGCCGGGGGCACAGGCACCGCCCTCGGCCTTGTGTACCTGCGCGGCGGCGGAGAGGAGCAATATGCCCAGGCTGTTAACAACATGGCGGCGTCCATTACCGGCATGATTTGTCACGGAGGCAATCCCGGCTGCGCCCTCAAGGCCCTTGTCGGGGTCAATATGGCCTTTGACGCTGCCATGCTTGCTATGGCGGGCGCTTCGGTTGCGTGCTGTCACAGTATCATGGGCAGCACGCCGGAGAAAACCATGCAGAACATGGGCTATGTCGCCTCGCCCGGCATGACGGAAACCGAGGGTCACATCCTGGAAATCATGCGGGACAAAAAGTAAAGGAAAAGCCGCCTTACGGGCGGCTTTTTATTTTCCTTTGATGATTTTCCGTACTCCAACAGTCAGGATGGGGATGACATAAACGCCTAGGAAGCACCAGGTTACGGTACCGTATCCGGCTGAAATCAGGTCGTCTAGGCCAAAGCCGGCGATAATGACGCCGAGTCCCAGCAGGACGAAGGTGATGACCGGCTTGAGCAGGGGAGAAGGGGCTTTGCCTTCCTGTATGGCGCTTGCTTCAAACCGTTCGGTGACGGCAAAAATCAAGCCGGTGCCTGTTTCAATGAGGGTGCCGAATAAAACAATCTGGAACAGATATTGCAGCCAGGGGGTCCCCATAATGTTAAGGATGGCATTGACGGGCAGCGGTTCGGTCAGAACAAAGGGATAAAAGGCCGTCATGGCGACGAGCAGGAAGATACCCGGCAGGATGCCGATGACGCCGGCCAGCAGTCCGGCGCCGGCCGCTTCCTTCCCTGTTTTACAGTGGCGGATGGTGAAAAGGACGGCGGGGATGCTGCCCAGGTTGTAAAAGGCGTAACGGAAGCCGCCGATGGGCCAGCCCGGCTCCGCCCAGCCGGTGGCAATGGCCTGCCGCATCCCTCCGCCAAAGCGTACAAAGCACAGCACAAGAAAAAGGATGTACACAGCATACAGCACGAACGACCACCAGGAGAGGAATTTTTCAATGGCCTCGGTGCCTTTCAGGACAAGAAAGCCGACCCCGGCCATCATGACGATGACCCCGACCCAGTAATTGAGCCCGAAAAGGGCTTCCAGCGTTGTTCCCGCCGAGGAAGCGACGACTGCCAGTATGAGCAGGATCAGGGCAAAATAGCAGACCTCATAAACGGGCCACGCCCGGCCAAGCAGCTTTTCAAAGAGGGATTTATAGTCAAATGTGCCAAATTTCCGCGCAAATACAAAGGTGATGGCGCAGATGACGCTCCAAACTGTCAGCGATACGCAGGTGATGCCCAGCAGGCCGCCCACTGTGCCGTATTCCAGAAAGAATTCCACCAGCTCACGGCCTGTGCCGTAGCCGCCGGCAATCACCAGAGACTGAAATACAATGCCGGGGACAAAGTATTTTTGAAAGGTTTTATTTTTCATCAGGGACATACGCTCGCCTCCTCACGCAATTGTATGTCCACAAGGGACGGGTTATGATTGCAGAATAATGCCAAAAAGGATTTCTTTG
>CAJMOV010000253.1 GCA_905215125.1 uncultured bacterium
CAGTATATCGCTTTTGTCGCGACGCTGCTGGTGTTTGCCGCCTGTGTCAGCCGAAAAAGCCGCGGGCCGGCCGGTGCGATGCCGGCGCAAAAAAGAAAGCTGTCGCGCCGTACCGTCGCGGCGTCGGCTTTTCTTCTTCTGCTCGTGCCGCTGACCCTTTTTATCGGCGTAGCTTATCTGGATAACCGCAGATATTATTTTGTGTCCCTGCTGGTTTTGCTGGAATGTATGCTGCCTTTTTTCCTGGTTTTTGAGGGCCGTAGGCCGCAGGCGCGGGAGCTGGTCGTCATTGCTGTTCTCTGCGCCATCGGCGTTGCAGGGCGGGCGGCGCTCTTTATGCTGCCGCAGTTTAAGCCGGTTATGGCGCTCACCATTATCGCAGGGGTGGCCTTTGGCGGAGAAACAGGCTTTTTAGTCGGCGCCATGACTATGCTGGT
Organism: uncultured bacterium; assembly: GCA_905215125.1. Classification (GTDB taxonomy): domain Bacteria; phylum Bacillota; class Clostridia; order Oscillospirales; family Butyricicoccaceae; genus Ventrousia. The sequence goes on from CAJMOV010000253.1 coordinate 438, forward strand.
TTCCAATGTTATTTTCGGACAGGGACCGCAGACCCCGTGGCAGATGTTCGCCATGGGGCTTGTCGGGCTTCTGGCCGGCGTGCTGTTCCGAAAAGGGCTGCTGCGCCGCAGCAGGACGGCACTGTGCGTTTTCGGCGCTCTGGCGGCTATTTTGATTTACGGCGGGCTGATGAATCCAGCGTCGGCCCTGATGTGGTCAAACGGCTTAAACGGCGAAATCCTGGCCGCGTATTACATTTCCGGCTTTCCTTTTGATTGCGTCCACGCTGCGGCGACCTGGCTGTTTCTGTGGTTTGGGGCCGAACCCATGCTTGAAAAGCTGGATCGCATCAAAGTCAAATATGGTCTTGTGGAATAAAAAAAGCACCTGGCTACCAGGTGCTTTTTCTTTGGGCTACAGGATGAGATCCTTTTTCTCGAGGATGGCTTCGCAGGCGGCGCAGGCGGGGCAGTCGCAGTATTTGGCGCCGGCGGCCTTGATCTCCTGGCCATGTGCGGCAACTTCCTTGGCCTTTTCCGCGCCGAAGACCTTGGCGCCTGCCTCAGAGCCGGCGAAAGCGATGAGGCCGTCGACCGTGACGATGTCCTCCTCCAGCTCGGCAATATATTTTTTTGTTTCGGCCGATTCATTGGCCGTGCCGACTGCGGCCAGCCACGCTTCGCCAGCCCGCCGTGCCTCGGCGCTGCAGGTCGGGGAAGAAATCAGTTCACGGGTTTTCTGCGAGACAAAATCCAAAACATCCTTGTTCATTCAGCCATTCCTTCTTTCTGGTTAGGATATACTTATTTTACCATAATGGCAGCGGGAAGAAAAGCCCCTCACCACATCCGCATCTGCATGTCGGCCGGGACGCTGTGCAGCGGAGGGGGCACCATGCGCAGGAAGTCATCCGATGCGTCTGCCTGCTCAAGCCAGGGTGTGACCTGATCACGACGCAGGACCAGCGGCATGCGATCATGCACAGCCTGTATGGAGGGATTGGCCGCCGTCGTCAGGATGCAGAAGCAGGGCGCGCCGTCGCGCACAGCGTACAGACCCGCCATGAACAGGACGTTTTCACCGGGCAGGGTAAAAAGGTATTTATGCTTGTCCGCATCCCACTCGTAAAACCCGGTTGAGGGGATGGCGCAGCGCAGGGAAGCGACACTTTCTCGGAACAGCGGCCTTCGGGCCGCCGTTTCCGCCCGGGCGTTGATGACCAGCGTACCGGGCAGCCGGTAACCCCAGCGGTACAGCCGGGGGACAATGGTTCCGCCCTCTGCCGTCAAAGCCGGTGCGGGTACGGTTGGCCGTATTTCACCCGGACGCCATGCGCCCGCGCCATACTGCTGTTCGATTTGATGCACGATGCTGCGAATTTCTTCGTTCTGGTCAGAGGTGAACTGATACCGCCCGCACATATGTCTCACTCCCTTATTGAAAATAGTATACCACGCGCGCAGAGAAAAACCCAACACTTACCGCTTGAAAATAAGGAACATATGTTCTATATTTAAAAAGGAGGCGGTCAATGTGCGGCGGAATATCCTTCATGTCGACCAAAATTGCTTTTACGCAGCTGTTGAAATGCAGCGCCGCCCGGCTCTGCGCGGCAAGCCAGTCGCCGTCTGCGGCAGCCAGGAAGCGCGGCACGGCATTGTACTGGCGGCCAACTATCTGGCAAAGCCATACGGCGTCAAAACGGGTATGGCCGTCTGGCAGGCAAAGCAGTACTGTCCCGACCTGCGAGTTCTTCCCCCTGATATGGAAGAATATATCCGCATCAGCCGTATGGCACGCGAGATATACGAGGATTACACCGATCAGGTGGAGCCCTTCGGGCTGGACGAAAGCTGGCTGGATGTGACCGGCAGCGTCGGTCTGTACGGCTCGCCCATGACAATCGCGCGGGAGATCAGCCGACGCATCAAGTTTGAGCTGGGCATTACGGCCAGCATCGGGGTGGCGGACAACAAGGTGACGGCCAAGCTGGGCAGCGATTACAAAAAGCCGGACGCCATCACCCGCATTGAAAAGGACAACTACCGGGAAATGGTTTATCCGCTGCCGGTAGAGAATTTGCTGTATGTCGGTCCGGCGACGGCCCGCAAGCTGAGGGGCATCGGAATCAGCACCATTGGACGTCTGGCCGAAGCGCCGCCGGAGGTACTGCACGCCCGTCTGGGCAAGATGGGCGGAATCCTGCGCGCCTTTGCGGGCGGGCAGGATAGGTCGCCTGTGCAAAGGTCGGACTATATTCCCAACATCAAGTCGGTCGGCAACAGCGCCACGGCGCCGCGCGACCTGACGTGCGGAGAAGACGTGCGTCTGATGCTGCTTCTGCTGGCGGAAAGCGTGGCGGCGCGGATGCGCGAGCTGGCGGCAAGATGCACCGTCGTCGAAGTATCGGTGCGGGACGCTGGCTTACTTTCCTTTACCCGCCGGCGCACGCTGCAAGCGCCCACCTGCTTCAGCGAAGAGATAGCCGCAGCGGCCTTTTCTCTTTTCCAGGGCAGCTATTTTGGTCAAAATGACCTTTCGCGCGCGGGCAGTGGATCGGATCGCATTCGGGCTCATC
>CAJMOV010000254.1 GCA_905215125.1 uncultured bacterium
CCCTGCCCTTTCTGACAAGCTGATTGAACGTAGGCATAGCGAACCTCCTTCTTTCAAAATTACTTTAATGAATCGGGCCGCTTGCGCGGCCCGTTAAAGCCGTTTTCGCGCTATTTGAGCAATACGGCGACCGAGGCGCCGACCTCGATGCCGCAGGCGGCGCCCAGCGCGCTCATGGACTCCACCTCAGTGACTTCAACATGGTGCTCTTTGCATAAACGGATGAAAGAATCCGTCACGCGCTTTTCTGCATCGGCTGCGACAAAGGCGTGCTTTGCCCTGTCCTCTGCCACTGCTCGCTGGGACTGCTTCAGTCCGGTCACTTTTGCATTTGTATTCAACTCTTGCAACATGGTGTCCCTCCAAAAACTGCCCGCGGCTAAACATTATACACGATTTGGCGCATGAAGTCAACAGCCTGCGTCGACGATTTCCTCATAATCGCAGTTGTATATTTCCATGCCGCTGCCCGCGGGCACCAGCTTGCCAATGATGACGTTTTCCTTCAGGCCGAGCAACGGATCGATTTTCCCCTTGATGGCGGCTTCAGTCAGAACCCTCGTCGTCTCCTGGAAGGATGCTGCCGACAGGAAGCTGTCGGTCGCAAGCGAAGCCTTGGTGATGCCCAGTAGCATGGGGATACAGGTGGCGAGCTGCAGCTCCTTGCCCGTTTCCTCCACCCTTTTGCGCACGGCGGCGTTGGCGTCTTCAAACTCGATAACGTCGACAAGCGCTCCGGGCAGCAAATCGGTGTCGCCTTCGTTTTCCACCTTGACCTTGCGCATCATCTGGCGGACGATAACTTCGACGTGGCGATCGTTAATATCGACGCCCTGCTGGCGGTAAACGCGCTGCACTTCCTGGATGAGATAGGCGTGAACGGCGTCGACGTTGCGCACGCGCAAAACGTCATGCGGGTTGAGCGCGCCTTCGGTCAGCTCGGCGCCCTGGGGGATAACGTCGCCTTCACGCACCTTGAGGGGCATGTTGGACGGCAGCTGATAGCTCTTTGCTTCCCCCTGCTCTTCATTGATGATGGAGACGGTGTTGACCGCTCCCTTGCGGCCCTCCTCGATGTGGACGCGGCCGCCGATTTCAGCCAGCTGGGCCGTCTTTTTGGGCTTGCGAGCCTCAAACAGCTCTTCGACACGGGGAAGACCCTGCGTAATATCTCCGCCGGCGACGCCGCCGGTGTGGAAGGTGCGCATGGTCAGCTGCGTGCCAGGCTCGCCGATAGACTGTGCGGCGATGATGCCGACCGCCTCGCCGATGGTGATGGGATCGCCGCTGGCCAGGTTGGAACCGTAGCACTTGGCGCAGACGCCATAGCGGGCGTTGCAGTGCAGCACGCTGCGTAGCTCGACGCGGGTGATGCCGGCGTCAATAATTTTGCGCGCGTCGTCCTCGTTCATCAGCTTATCCTTGGAAACAAGCACTTCGCCCGTTTCAGGGTGCAGCACGTCGTGGACGGGATAACGACCGACAAGACGGTCGGCAAACGGCTCGATGACCTGCTTGCCGTCGGTAATCTCATAGGCCCAGATGCCGTGCTCGGCGCCGCAGTCATGCTCACGGATGATAACATCCTGCGAGACGTCGACCAGGCGGCGGGTCAGGTAACCCGAGTCGGCGGTGCGCAGCGCCGTATCGGCCAGGCCCTTACGGGCGCCGCGCGATGAAATGAAGTACTCCAGAACAGTCAAGCCCTCACGGAAATTGGCCTTGATGGGAATCTCAATGGTCTGGCCGGCCGTGTTGGCCATCAGACCGCGCATGCCCGCCAGCTGGCGGATCTGGTTGATGCTGCCGCGCGCGCCGGAGTTGGACATCATATAAATGGGGTTGAAGCGGTCGAGGTTATCGATCAGCGCCGTGGTGACGTCCTTGGTCGTTTTGTCCCACTCGGCGATGATGAGACGGCGGCGTTCATCGTCGGTAATAAGGCCGCGCTTGAACTGGCGATCAATACCGGCGACGCGCTGCTCAGTCTCGCTGACCAGGGTGTACTTGGCCTGCGGGATAGACATGTCGCTGGCCGAGACGGTAATGGCGCCGACCGTCGAATATTTAAAGCCGAGGGCCTTGATATTGTCGAGCAGCTCTGCCGTCGGCGCGAAGCCATGCTTTTTGATGCAACGCTTGATGATATTGCCCAGCTCTTTCTTACCGCAGGTGAAGGTGATTTCCAGGTCGTATGCGTGTTCAGGGTCGCTGCGGTCAACAAAGCCGAGATCCTGCGGGATGGATTCATTGAAAATCAGTCGGCCGACGGTAGCGTCAATGATATGACCTACCTGCACGCCGTCCACTTCGTGGAACACACGCACGCGGATGGGGGCGTGGATGCCGACAATACCCTTGTCATAGGCCAGCATGGCCTCGTCCATATTGGCGAAAACCTTGCCGGCGCCCTGCTCGTCTTCCCTGTCGATGGTCAGGTAGTAAGCGCCCAAAACCATATCCTGCGAGGGAACGGTAACCGGCGCGCCGTCCTGCGGCTTGAGCAGATTGTTTGCCGACAGCATGAGCAGCCGCGCTTCGGCCTGTGCTTCAGCGGACAGAGGGACGTGCACGGCCATCTGGTCGCCGTCAAAGTCTGCGTTGAAGGCGGTGCAGACCAGCGGGTGCAGCTTGATGGCGCGGCCCTCAACCAGAATGGGCTCGAATGCCTGGATGCCCAGCCTGTGCAGCGTCGGCGCGCGGTTGAGCATGACGGGGTGCTCCTTGATGATCTCCTCCAGTGCGTCCCACACCTCTGTGCGGGTGCGCTCAACCATTTTCTTGGCGCTCTTGATGTTGTTGGCCAAGCCGTCCTCCACCAGCTTTTTCATAATGAAGGGCTTAAACAGCTCAAGCGCCATTTCCTTGGGCAGGCCGCACTGATAAATCTTAAGCTCAGGACCGACGACGATAACGCTTCGGCCGGAGTAGTCGACACGCTTGCCCAGCAGGTTCTGACGGAAACGGCCCTGCT
>CAJMOV010000255.1 GCA_905215125.1 uncultured bacterium
CGCCCCGCCCAATATGATAAAGCTGAATACAATTACCAGCGAATAGATGAGAAAGTTCTTGAGGAATAGGCTTTTCATGGTGAGCCCTCACTTCAGTACGGTCAGTCCTCCCGCACCTCAAATTTATAGCCAACGCCCCAGACCGTTTTGATCTCCCACTTGTCAGAAACGCCCTGCAGCTTTTCGCGCAGACGCTTGACGTGAACGTCGACCGTTCTGGTATCGCCGAAGTAATCAAAGCCCCAGACATCATCTAAAAGCTGCGCGCGTGTAAATACGCGGTTGGGTGAGCTGGCGAGAAAGTACAAAAGCTCGATTTCCTTAGGGGGAATCTCCATCTTCTCCCCTTTGACAATGATATTATAGGACTCCTTGTCAATAATCAGGTTGTCAAACTCCAGCTTTTGTGACGTCTCGTCCTTATCATAACGGCGAAGAACTGCACGAACGCGGGCGATCAGCTCGCGCATTTCAAAGGGCTTGGTGACATAATCGTCAGCGCCCAATTCAAGCCCTGCAACCTTATCAAAGGTTTCGCCCTTGGCCGTCAGCATAATGACTGGGATCTTGGAGATAGCGCGCAGCTCTTTCATTACCTGTGTGCCGTCCATGACTGGCATCATCAGATCGAGCAACACAAGATCAGGGTGAATACGCTTAAATGTCCGCAACCCCTCCATGCCGTCCTGCGCTGTCTCAATGGCATACCCCTCCTGCTCCAGATAAAGCCGAAGCAGTTCACGAATATTGCTGTCGTCTTCAATGACGAGAATGGTCTTCGCCATGCAGCAAGCCCCCTTTTGTCTTTGGTTCCATTATCAATTATTATAGTGTACCCGAAGCACGATTGCATTAACAATATGTAAAGTTTTCGTCTTTTCCTGTTGAACTTTGACTTTTTTGTCTGGGTGCTTGTCCTTTTGCCCGCGCACATGTATAATATATGAGTTCCCTACAATACAGATTGAATGCCGGAGGAAATAGAATGAAGCTTGGAATCGTCGGCCTGCCTAATGTAGGCAAGAGCACCCTTTTTAACGCGCTGACCAACTTGAAGGCTCAGTCGGCCAATTACCCTTTCTGCACCATCGATCCCAATGTCGGCGTCGTCAGCGTCCCCGATAAGCGTCTGGACGCGCTGGCCGCCATTTACAACCCCAAAAAGATCACCCCCGCCATTTTGGAGTTTGTCGATATCGCCGGCCTGGTCAAAGGAGCTTCCAAAGGCGAAGGGTTGGGCAATAAATTTCTGTCCCATATCCGTCAGGTCGACGTTATCGTCCACGTCGTACGCTGCTTCGACGATCCTAACATCATCCATGTCGACGGCAGCGTCGACCCCGGACGGGACATGGAAACCATCAATCTGGAGCTGATTTTATCCGACGTTGAGATTTTGGAAAAAAGGATTGACAAGGCGGAAAAGCTGGCTAAAGGAGACAAAAAATTCCATGCCGAGGCCGCTTTTTTCCGTTCCCTGCTTGAACATCTGCAGCGCGGCCTGCCGGCCCGTACTTTCCCCGTGGAAACCGACGAAGAAGCCGAGCTTATCCATTCCATCGGGCTATTGTCGGGCAAGCCGGTCATTTACGCCGCCAACATGGACGAAGCCTCTCTTTCTGACGGTGCGGAGCACAACGAGCGCTATCAGGCCGTATGTAAAATTGCAGAGGAAGAGCAGAGCGACGTGCTGCCTATCTGCGCCAGCCTGGAAGCGGAAATTTCCGAAATGTCCCCTGAGGAAAAAGAGCTTTTCCTATCTGAGCTGGGCTTTTCCGATTCAGGTCTCGACCGTCTCATTACCCTGTGCTATCATCGCTTGGGTTTGATTTCTTATCTGACAGCCGGCGAGCCGGAAGTGCGCGCCTGGACCATCACCCGCGGCACCCGCGCCCCGCAGGCAGCCGGTAAAATTCACAGCGACTTTGAGCGCGGCTTTATCCGCGCCGAGGTGGTGCCCTTCGACGCTCTGGTGGAATGTGGCAGCTTTGCCGCCGCCCGCGAAAAAGGCCTGGTGCGCTCCGAGGGTAAGGATTATGTCATGCAGGACGGCGACGTCGTTCTTTTCCGTTTTAATGTGTAAAGGAGAGTTTTGAATCATGGCGCCGGAAAAAAGCCGTTACTACCTTCTCGACGCGCTGCGCGGGCTGTCTATCATTTTGATGGTGGCCTATCATTTCGGCTATAACCTGGTGCTGTACCGCATTGCACCGTCCGGACTGCTCTATAATCCCGTCCTCAATTTCCTTCAGCCCTTCTTCGCTTCGGTTTTTATCGCCATTTCCGGTGCTTCCAGCACCTTTTCACACAACAACCTGCGCCGGGGCGTCAAAATTCTGCTGGCGGCGTTTGTCGTCAGTATCGCCACCTGGGCGTTTAATTCCGAGGCCTATGTGCGCTTTGGCATCCTGCACTTTCTCGGCTGCGCCGCCCTTCTTTACGAAGCTGCCCGTCCCCTGATTGACAAGACGCTGCGCTACGGCTGGCTGTGGCTTGTTCCCTTTTTTGTCACAAACGCACTTCTGGACAGGACATTTTCCGTCCGCCATCTCTGGGCCCTTGGCTTCCGGGATGCGTCCTTTGTCTCAACCGATTATTTTCCTCTGATGCCATGGATTTTTATGTACCTTTTCGGCGTCTGGCTGGGCGATATCGTCTCGCGCGGGCGAATGCCCGGCTGGTTCTACCGCCTGCGCTTCCCGTTTTTTGAAGGCTGCGGCAAGCATACGCTTATCATCTATTTGCTGCATCAGCCGGTGCTTATCGGCCTGACCCTGTTCATCCAATACGTCATGCAAAACGCCGGCCTTTGATTGGCGCGGCCATTTCCCGGCAATACTAAGAAAAAATGCCGGGGAGGTGGCTGCCCTTGAGAAAATTAGCCGCAGCGGTCTGCGTCGTGCTGGCCCTGCTGGCGTTATGTGCAATGCTTTACCTTTTCCTTTTTGCCCC
>CAJMOV010000256.1 GCA_905215125.1 uncultured bacterium
CACCCTCGGTGATCAGGCCGCAGGAAATGCCGGCCACAGGGGCCTTGATGGGCACGCCGGCGTCCATGAGGGCCAGCGTCGAGCCGCAGATGGATCCCTGGGACGTCGAGCCGTTGGAGGACACGACCTCGGACACCAGGCGCAGGGCGTAGGGGAACTCCTCCGCCGAGGGGATGACCGGCTCGAGCGCGCGCTCGGCCAGCGCGCCGTGGCCGATTTCACGGCGGCCGGGGCTGCGAGAGGGGCGGGCCTCGCCGACCGAATAGGACGGGAAGTTATAGTGGTGCATATAGCGCTTTTCTTTTTCTTCAAATGTCGTGTCCAGCTCCTGCGCGTCGCGCAGGGTGCCCAGGGTACAGGTGGTCAGCACCTGGGTCTGGCCGCGGGTGAACAGGCCGCTGCCGTGGACGCGGGGCAGGATACCGACCTCGGCGGCCAGGGGACGCACGTCGGTCATGCCGCGGCCGTCGACGCGGCGGCCCTCGTCGAGCAGCATACGGCGGACGACGAACTTTTGCAGCTTGTACATACATTCGTCAAGCAGCGCCTCGCTGTCGGGATACTTTTCGGCAAAATGCTCCTGCACGTCGGCGGTGATTTCGTCGATGCGGGCGTCGCGCACCGTCTTATCGTCGGTGTCGACGGCGGCGCGCACACGCTCGCGCGCGTAGGCCTTGACTTCTTCAAACATCTCCTCGGGCAGCTTCTGGCTGGGGTAGCTAGCCGGCATCTTGAAGTTTTCCGCCTTGATATTCTTGATGAAGGAAACCAGCTTCTTGATCTCCTCATGCCCTTTGGCGATGGCGGTCAGCATCATGTCGTCGGGGAACTGGTCGGCCCCCGCTTCGATCATGACGACCTTCTCGGCGCTGCCGGCTACTGTCAGCTGCAGCACGCTTTTTTCCCGCTGCTCCTGGTTGGGGCAGACAATATATTCGCCGTCGACATAGCCCATCTGCAGGCCGGCAATGGGGCCGTTCCAGGGAATGTCAGATACCGACAGGGCGACGGAGGCGCCCAGCATGGCGGCCACCTCGGGCGCGCAATCATGATCGACGCTCATGACGGTGCAGCTGACGCAGACGTCGTTGCGCATGTCGCTGGGAAAGAAGGGGCGGATCTGACGGTCGATGACGCGGGAGACCAGGATGGCCTTCTCGCTCGGGCGGCCCTCACGGCGCAGGAAGCTGCCCGGCACCCGGCCGACGGCGTAAAGCCTCTCTTCAAAATCGACCGACAGCGGGAAGAAATCAATACCGTCGCGGGGCTTTTTGGCCATGGTCGCCGTGGCCAGGATGACGGTGTCGCCGTAGCGGACCAGGCAGGATCCGTTGGCCAGCCCGGCCAGCTTGCCCATTTCAAACTTGAGGGGACGGCCGCCCAACGTCGTCTCGTAGACGCGGTAATGGTCAAATGACATGTGCTTCATGGTACTTCCACCTTTCTTTTTCACGGGCAGCCGGATGGACTTTACCTGTATAGCACTTGAAGCCAAAGCGGACGCTTTTGTCCGCCCCGCCTTCAACTGCTAACCAGGAAAAATCCATAACCCCGGCTGCCGTTTTCTTAAAAATACTGTTGAGGGGAAGCAACGCCCCCATACAGAGCATTGCCTCCCCTTCCGCGGCTGACGCCAGGACGCCTGCCCGGCTGCGCGCGGCGCAAAGGCCCACACAGCGGAACAGTCCCCGGAAACAGCCCTGAGCTTATTTACGCAGGCCGAGCTTCTGAACGATGGCGCGGTAGCGCTCAACATCCTTTTTCTGCAGATAGTTGAGCAGGTTGCGGCGCTGGCCGACCATCTTGAGCAGACCGCGGCGGCTGTGGTTGTCCTTCTTATGCACCTTGAGGTGCTCGGTCAGCTCGTTGATGCGGGCGGTCAGAATGGCGATCTGCACCTCCGGCGAACCGGTATCGCTTTCGTGCAGACGGTTGGTTGCGATGACTTCTTGCTTTTTCTCCTTGAGAATCATGGCATTTGCCTCCTTGAATATTCCTGCCCGGTGGCTGAGTAACCGGCCGAGGCCCGGCCGCGAAGCGCGGTGCGTACCCGGAAACCAAGCGCATGGGCATTTGGTAAGAATATACCACAATTTTGACTTTTTGTAAAGGCGTTTAACACAGCTTTTTCGCTGCGCTCAATAAAATTATCCCGGATTGCAGCCGGTTTTATTCCGCGCACAGGCCATCGCGCTGAGCTTTCTCTGGCGCGCCCGCAGCGCGAACAGCTTTATTGGCCGCGCCGCTTCAGCCGATCCCCTTCCGCTGCCGGCTGGCGACCGGCTCCCCGGCGTCTGCACCGCGAGCGCGCTTTGGGTGCACAGCGCTCCCCGATCCTTTGATTTTCGGCATACCGCCGAGAGCGTGTGGAAAACCGGGATATATTTCAGAAATTTTTAAGGCAATCTTCGCGTTCTCTTTATAAAAAAACAAAACCCTTAAGGGACTGCGGCGCTATAATGGGCTCACCCTCAAACCGGAAGTGATTGCTATGTCCGCCCAGTCCAACCCAGGCAAAACCCTCGCGCGCAGCGCCGGGGGCGTGACCTACCACCGCCTTGCCGTAAAAACCCGTTTCATCCGCATTGGCGACGACCTTCTGCGCATCCTGCGCGAGGATGTCGCCCCGCACGCCCAGCCAGGGGATATTCTGGCCATCAGCGAAAAGGTGGTGGCGCTGTCCCAGCGGCGCATTGTTCGGAAGGAAGACATCCGCCCCGGCTTCTGGGCCGGGCTGCTGTGCCGCTTCGTCCATGTGACGCCGGCTGGGCCAGGCGCGGGGACACCGCATAAAATGCAGCTCATCATTGACATCTGCTCGCTACCGCGGGTGCTCTTTGCCGCGCTTTGCGCCGCTCTGGGGCGGCTGGTCCACCTGCGCCTGATTGCCTGCCTCGATCCGGGTATCCGCACTGACGGTCCCT
>CAJMOV010000257.1 GCA_905215125.1 uncultured bacterium
AGAAAGATTCTTTTTACGGAGTTTCCAAAAGGGTGGTAGGTTAGTAAAAAAAATCAAGATTGCTAACTATGAAGGGTGAATGCCTCCAAGGAGGGTGATAATACCCGTTTTCCGGCGGGAAAATTTGTCTTGCAGCCCAGAACAAAGACAATCACACAAAAAATTGGAGGAAACGGAGCTATGATTGATCTCAGCAAAAACGAAGCGCGGCTGCAAAAAGCGGTCGAGCGCGCGCGTGAAAACAATATCGTCATCCCCACCATCGCGCAGATGAAGGATCCGTCCAAGGTGCCAGAGAAGATCCGCGCAAGGCTGAAAAACGTCGGCCTGTGGGACTTTGACCCCGTCAACCTTTTCCGCATCAGCTGGAAAAACGAGCAGAAGATGCAGGGCGGCCTGTACGGCGGCGTCAACTACATCGAGCTGCCCCCGTCCCTGACCGGCGTCAAGGCCCGCATTGTCGCCATGACGGGCAAGTGGTTCCCCACCGGCTGCCACAAGGTCGGCGCGTCCTTTGGCTGCCTGGTTCCCCGCCTGGTCACCGGCCAGTTTGACCCCACCTATCATAAGGCGGTGTGGCCTTCCACCGGCAACTACTGCCGCGGCGGCGCTTTCAATTCCAAGCTGCTGGCCTGCCAGTCGGTCGCCATCCTGCCCGCGGAAATGAGCCGCGAGCGCTTTAACTGGCTGTCGCAGGTGGCCGGAGAGGTCATCGCCACCCCGGGCTGCGAATCCAACGTCAAGGAAATTTTCGACAAAACGTGGGAGCTGCGCAACACCCGCGACGACGTCGTCATCTTCAACCAGTTTGAAGAAATGGGCAACCACCTGTGGCATTACCATGTCACTGGCGGCGCCATCGCCGAGCTGGTCGAGAGCATCCGCGGCGAAAAGGGCCGTCTAGCCGGCGTCTGCCTGACGTCCGGTTCGGCCGGTACGCTTGGTTCGGCCGATTATCTCAAGGAAAAATACCCCGGGTGCAAGCTGGCCGTCGGCGAGGCGCTGCAATGCCCCACGCTGCTGGAGAACGGCTTCGGCGGCCACCGGATTGAAGGCATTGGCGACAAGCATGTGCCCTGGATCCACAACGTCAAAAACACCGATATGGTCATCGACATCGACGACGACGACAGCCAGAACCTGCTGCGCCTGTTCAACGAGCCGCAGGGCCGTGAATACCTGGTGCGCGAAGTGGGCGTCGCGCCTGATTTTGTTGAAAAGCTGTCCTACATGGGCATTTCTGGTATTGCCAACGTGCTGTGCTGCATCAAGATGGCCAAATATTACGAGATGACGGAAAACGACATTGTCGCCACCGTCCTGACCGACTCGGCCGAAATGTACGGCTCGCGCATTGACGAGCTGCGCGAGCAAAACGGCGAATACAGCGCGATGGCCGCTTGTCGCGACTTCAACCTGCATCTGGCCTCCATCCGCACCGACAACATGGAGGAGCTGACCTATCAGGGCAAGAAGCGTATCCACAATCTGAAATATTACACCTGGGTCGAGCAGCAGGGCCGCGACGTCGCCGAGCTCAACGCCCAGTGGTATGATGACGATTACTGGACCGGCGTCCACCGCCAGGACGCTGAAATCGATCGTCTTATCGAAGAATTTAACGATCGCACCGGCGTATTAAAAGCACTGTGATATTTGTGTATATTCACCAAAAAGCGCTTGCCCTATCCAGGGCGGGCGCTTTTTGTTCATATAAAATGCCCATTGCATTTCTGCCGGGAAAGATCTATACTGTTTTGGCGCTCGTAAGAGCAAGCTGCAAGCGAAAGAGGGAGTGTCGGGGTGTCGTATTCTTTTTTGTTTGATATAGCGCTTATCCTTTTGTGTACAAAGGTTTTGGGCATTGTAACCAGACGCTTTTCCATGCCGCAGGTTGTCGGAGCCCTGGTGGCCGGCGTGCTGCTGGGGCCGATGTGCCTGGGCATCCTGCACGAGACTGAGCTGATTGACGAGATTGCCGAGCTGGGCGTCATTGTACTGATGTTCACCGCCGGCCTGGAAACCGATATCGGCGAGCTGAAGAAATCGGGCAAGGCGTCCTTTGTTATAGCTCTGTTCGGTGTGCTGCTGCCGCTGGCAGGCGGCTTCGGCCTTGCTTGCCTGTTCAACAAGGGCAGCGACGCCTTTCTGGAAAACATGTTCATCGGCGTCATTTTGACGGCGACTTCAGTCAGCATCTCGGTGGAGACGCTGAAGGAAATGGGAAAGCTCTCCACCCGTTCGGGCAACGCCATACTGGGCGCTGCGCTCATTGACGATATCCTGGGCATACTGGCGCTGACCGTCATTACCAGCGCCGCCGATCCTGACGTCAGCCTCGCTAAGGTCTCGCTGAAAATCGTCGCCTTCTTCGTCATTGCCGTGGCGGTGGGGATTGTCTTTCACAAGCTGGTGCAGAAGTGGACGACGCCGGGCACAGACAAACGGCGTTACGCCATCCTTGCCTTTGCCTTCTGCCTGTTCCTGGCCTATGCCGCCGAGGTAGGGTTCGGCGTTGCCGATATCACCGGCGCGTATATCGCCGGACTCATCATCGCCAACACCACGCGGGCAACCTACATTGCCAGCCGCGCGGAAATCCTTTCCTACATGCTGCTGTCGCCGGTGTTTTTTGCCAGCATCGGCGCCAAGGTGGAGCTGCCGCAGATGACCTCTTCCATCGTGCTGTTTTCGGTCCTTCTCCTTCTGGTCGCCATTGTGACCAAGGTGATTGGTTGCGGGCTGGGCGCAAAAATCTGCCGTTACAGCAGGGAGGAAAGCATACGCATCGGCACGGGAATGATATCCCGCGGCGAGGTTGCGCTTATCGTCGCCTCTAAGGGGATGGCGTTGGGGCTGATGAGCCAGCAGTATTTCGGCCCCGTCATTTTGATGGTGGTGGCGACCACCATTATCACCCCC
>CAJMOV010000258.1 GCA_905215125.1 uncultured bacterium
CCGACAGGTAGAGGTAGCCAAACAGCGTCTCCAGCCCGGTGGCGCTGGCGTATTCTGCCGGCGTGGCATGGGCGGGCGCCGATTTGGGCTTTGCATTGCGGCCGCGCCTGTATACGGCCGTCTCCTCCGGCGTCAGGCAGGGCAGCAGTCTCTCGGCTGCGCGCGCCTGCGCAGGGGCCGAAACCAGCGCCACAGTGCGCCGGTGCAGCTGTTCAACCCTACATTCTCCCTCCGCCGCGACATGCGTGCGGGCCAAAAGCTCAAATACGCCGTCGCCAATATGGGCAAGCGACAGCGTCGAAAGCTCGCCAATGCGGCCTTGCTCTATTTTTTCCGTCTGCAAAAGCGTGCTGCATCCCTCCCCGAGAAATGGCCTGCCGCGCCGCGCAAATTATGGCGCAAAGCGCAGCATATTTTTCTATCCGCCCCCGCGGCGCGCATGCTGCGCGCAAATAGGAGCTGTATGATAGCATACCACATTTAACAAAAAAATCATAGCTATTTTATTCATATCGGGTTATAATAGGCTTAGATTTTCAGACATATGGAAAACCCAGTACAATTCGAAAGGATGAAAATATCATGGCAGTCGACCACATCAACCAAGACCAATTCAACGAAACCGTCCAAAGTGCCGATGTCGTTCTCGTTGACTTTTTTGCGACCTGGTGCAACCCCTGCAAGATGCTGGCCCCTGTGCTGGACAGCATTTCCGAAGACCTGCCCGAGACGCGCAAAATCGTCAAGATCGATATTGACCAGAATATGGAGGCTGCGCGCAAATACGGCGTCATGAGCATCCCGACCCTGATCCTGTTCAAAAACGGCGAAGCCGTTCAGCGTCTGGTCGGCGTTCGCCCTGAAGACGAGCTGCGCGAGCTTCTCAAATAATGATGCCCATCAGCAGCAAGCCCCCGCGCACAGCGCAGGGGCTTTTTTCCACCTATTTTTCCAGAAACGGCGCGGGCACAATGTCGCGGCCGAAGATCATCCGGCTGTCAAAGCCCTCTTGCTTCAGCGCGTCCAGCTGCTTGCCCAGCTTTTTGCCCTTGGCGATGACGGCGACCTGGCATCCGCCCCGGCGGATTCTCTCTGCCTCGCGCATGACGGCCAGAAAATCATCATTTCCCCGTTCGTACAAAAGCGCGACGCGCGGCTTTGTCTTGGGCGGCTGAAAGCCCGACTGGTTCAGGATCTCCAATATGCGTTCAAACCCGATGGAGAAGCCGACGGCGGGCACATCGTCACCGCACAGCTTGCCGACCATCCTGTCATAGCGCCCGCCGCCTGCGATAGATGCAGAAAACTTGTCCGACGCGATTTCAAAAACCATGCCGGTGTAATACCCCATACCGCGCACCAGGCTTTTGTCGTAAACCACCTTATAGGCGCCGCCCGACAGCTGGCGGCTTTTTTCCATGACCTCCCTGAGATTTTCCACAACCTCTTTATCAGTGCAGAAACGCCCCGCGGCTTCCAGCAGATCCCCTTCGCCCAGCGCCGTTTCACAGAAGCGTGAAACAGCCTGCGCCGCGAAGCCCTTGTCCAGCAGCTCCTGCCGCACCCCGTCCGGGCCGACTTTGTCCAGCTTGTCAAAGGTGATGCAGACCGACGGCACATCGCCCTGCGCAAAGCCGGCGGCGACGATCATGTCGGTCAGGATCCGCCGGTCATTGACGCGCACGGTGAAGTCGTCAAACCCCAGGTTGCGCAGCGCCTTGGCCGTGACGTAGATAAGCTCGATTTCCGCTTCCATCGACTTGTCGCCCAGAATGTCGATATCGCACTGGAAAAACTCGCGCATGCGGCCCTTCTGCGGGCGTTCTGCACGGTATACCTTGTCGATCTGGATGACCTTGAAAGGCTCACGCAGCTTGGCGCGGTTGTTGGCGAAATAGCGGGAAAGCGGCAGAGTCAGGTCATAGCGCAGGCCGATGTCCGTCAAATCGCTTTCCTTCAGGTCATGCTTGCCAAGATCCAGCTTCTGCCCGCGCTTGAGAATTTTGAAGATGAGGGAAAGGTTCTCCCCCCCGTCGCTTTTGTCCAAAAGCTCGATATTCTCCAGCGCCGGGGTCGCGATGCGGGTAAAGCCGCACTCGCGGTAAGTGTCAAGAATGACCCCCTGCACATAATCGCGCAGCAAAACCTCCGGGTACAGAAAGTCGCGCGTGCCCCGGACGGGGTTTGTGTTTGCGGCCATGGGTTTTCCTCCTTAGTTTTCCCGGGCGTTGTCGCCCGACAGTGTCAGCCGGCGAATCCACTGCCGGCTTTTGAACCTGCGTAGACACAAGATGGTTTTCACTGAATCCTCCGCCACAAACATGGCGAGAACCAGCATCTGAAACGGCACATGCACTACCAGCCCCAGCAGCGCCACAACCGGGATGCCGCACAGGAATACGCCGACGCAATCATAAATAAACCCTATACGCGTGTCGCCGCCGGCCCGGAAGGATCCGACAATGGCGATGTAAGGGATCTGCCGAACAGGCATCCAGCAGGCGTATATGAACAGCAGATCGGATGCCACCTGACGCGCTCCCTCGGTTTCAACGGGCAGCAGGCCCAGTATGGGGTTGCGCACCAGAATAAGCGCAGCGCCGACGATGACGGCGACAATGGGGGTTGCCGCCATAAATTTGCGCGCCGTATGATATGCTTCGTCCACGCGGCCTTCTCCCACCGTCTTTCCCACCATGATGGCGCAGGCGTGACACATGCCGACAAAAAAGACAAAGACCATCTGCTCCACCGAGTTATACATGGTATAGCCGGCGTAGTTTTCCGCCCCCTGGCGTGCCAGGACCATAACGTAAATGTTTGTGCCTACGGCCCAAAGCGCCTCGTTGCAGATAACAGGGGTGGCGATGACAAAATATTTGCGTGCAAACGCCCTGGAAAAGGAAAACAGCTCG
>CAJMOV010000259.1 GCA_905215125.1 uncultured bacterium
CCATGGGCTTTTTATCCGGGGAGATGGAAATTGCCGGCCTGCCCGCCGTTGTGCCGGGGCATATGGTCACCGTCGCCAAGGTCAATAAAGACATGAACCGCGATTATTTTATCACCAAGGTAGTTCATCACATGGATAAGGAAGGGTATCAGACCACCATCCATTTTGCCGGAAATAAGGCGTAGGAAAGGGGGAAGCGGCCGTTGAGCATTTACGAAATGCTGTCCAAGGACCTGAAGGAGCAGGTTTACTGCGGTATTACCATCGGCATTGTCGTCGATATCAAGGATCCTGACAAGAAGAACCGGGTCAAGGTTCGGCTGCTCAACCGCAGCGATTCGACGCAGGAAACCGATTTTATCCGCGTCATGACCCCCGCGGCGGGCAAGCAGTTTGGGCTTTACGCCATGCCGGAGGTCGGGGACGAGGTGCTGGTCGGCTTTGTCGACGGCGATTTCAGTGCGCCGTACGTCCTGGGCAGCCTGTGGAATACAAAGGCCCCCGCCCCTGTCACGATGGAGGAGGGCAAGAACGAAAAGCGCGTCTTCCAGTCCAAAACAGCCCATAGGCTGGAATTGAACGACGGCGAGGAAGCGCCTGGCCTGACGCTGTCGACCGCAAAGGAAAGCCGCCTTGTCATTGACGACAAGGCGCAGACCGTCGCCCTGTCCGATAAAAACGGGGAAAACGCCGTGCAGATCGATATCGGCGGCGGTAAGGTGACGATACTCGCCAAAACGTCGCTTGTGCTCAAATGCGGCGGCGCGTCCATCGAGCTCAACGGCAGCAGCAACGAAATCGCCATCAAGACATCGGGCAATATCAAAATCGACGGGCAGCAGGTGGACGCTGCCGGCAAGACGGCCGTCAACGTGAAAGCCAGCGGCCAGCTTAACCTGGAGGCCAGCGGCCCGGCCAACCTGAAAGGCGCCCTTGTAAAAGTCAACTGAGGAGGATGAGCATGGTACAGCTGAGCGGATGGGCCTTTCCCGTCGACGTGGACGAGGCCACCGGCCGGATCAAGATGACAACCGATAACGACTGCGTGCGGCAGAATATCCGCCTTATTGTGCAGACCGACCGCGGCGAACGCAAGATGCGTCCCAACTTTGGCGCCGGCCTCAGCCGCTTTATGTTCCAGAACGTCGATCTGGTGCTGGTCAACCGTATGTCAGAGACCATTGCCCAGAGTATTCAGCTGTGGGAGGAGCACCTGCGCGGAGTCAACGTCGGCGTCATGCAGTCGCAGCAGGACAACGCGGCGGTGCATGTCAATATCGAATACCTGACTGATATTTTCCCAGGCAGGCCTGAGCACATCGCGCAGGACATCGAGCTCAACCAAGCGTCAATCTGAAAGCAGCGAGGAGGAACGGAGCGTGGAGACACCCAGGCTGGACAGCCGAGACCGGGACGATATATTGGCACAGCTGCGCGCTCTGGCGTCCGGCTATGTGCCCGAATGGCGCTGGGATGACAAGGATCCCGACGTCGGCGTCGTGCTAGCCCATCTATATGCCGAGATGATGGAAAACACCATCAGCAGGTACAACCGCTCAATGCGCAACCACTATCTGGCCTTTCTCAACATGCTGGGGACGCGGCTGCTGCCCCCGTCTCCGGCCGAAGGGATGATATCGGTCGGCGTCGTACCGGGTGCAGAGGGCGTCTACATCGAACGGGGGACGGCCGTTTACGCGGCGGCCGACACCGAGACGGGCAGGACCTTTTACGAGACGACCGAGGCTGTCAACGCGCTGGATACCGAGGTGGATCGCGTCTTTTTTACCAGCGCTGCGCGCGACAGCGTCGTCTGCGCCTATGATCGCCGGCAGGAAAACGCGCCCATGCGCCTGTTTGGCTTTGACTGTTACCCGCAGCTGCAAGGGCATGTCTTGATTTTTCGCGACGACAGGGTATTCGCTGCAAAAGATCGCGTCGATATCACCGTCAGCATCACCCACAGCCGTTCAGCCAAGTGGAGCCGTCGCCTGCCGTCGCTGCTTTCAGACCCGGAAGCCGCCTGCTGGGAATATCACAGCGGCGGGCAATGGCGTCCCTTTGACCAGGTGCTGCCGGCGGAAAGCGGCGTGCGTCTGCTGGGTGGACAGGGCAGCGACCCCGTTGAAGCAGAGGGACAGGAGGGCATGCGCCTTATCCGCTGCCGGCTCTGGCGCATCCCGGACGGGGGGCTGTATTTCACTGATGTCGGCTGGACGGCGGCTGGGGCGGATCTCCTTCCAGATGCGCTTTCGAGCAGCGCGTCCGAGCTGGCGCTCGAGCGCTTCTCCCCGTTTGGCGACGTCGTTACGCTGTTTTCCGATTTTAACATTTCAAGCTGCGAAGCCTTTTGCAAAGCGGGCGCGACCATCGACATCGACTTTGAAATTGACTTTTTCAAAACCCCTATTGAACGGGCCGGCAATACAGAAGACAATATCCGTTACCGCAGCATCATGACGGAGGAGGACTTCGCCGCCCCGCGCGAGCGCGATGTGCGCATCGAGCGGGTGCTGTGGGAGTATTGGAACGGGCTGGGCTGGGCGCGGCTTTTCCCAACGGGGCAAAACGAGGACTTTTTCACCCCGGCAAAGGAAAAAAAGCCGGTCAGGCGTCTGTCCTTCCGCTGCCCGGACGATATGCAGCCGCTGGCACTCGGCGCGTCAAGCGGACCCTTCATCCGCGCGCGGATCGACAAGCTGTCCAACCTGACGTCAACGGCGGGCAGCTACATTTCCCCCTTTGTCCGGCAGATGCTGCTCGAGTGCACGCCGAAAACCTTTGCCGACCTGCTGCAGATTTCGGGCCTGTCCCATGGTACCGATGTGTGGCTCGGCAACGCGCAGGAGCTGATCAAAAGCGGCACCTGCACCATCTCAAACGTTATCG
>CAJMOV010000260.1 GCA_905215125.1 uncultured bacterium
GGGCGCGAAGCCCCCCCAGAGCGCCGAGAAAGGCCGGCTCTTTAAGAATATCCTGCTGCCTGCTTACAAAGACGGGCGCACCATAGCGTTCGCAGGCGTTTTGCAGCCGTTCGGCGTATAAATCGTCGGCGCCGCAAACGACGGCCGTCTCACGCGCGCGTGCGCCGTCCAGAAGCAGTCGGCGTATCAGTCCGGCCGCCAGCTCACATTCACCGTCGGGATCGGACGCATTGTAAAGCCGTATCGCCTGACATTCACCTTCAAACGGGGCCGCGTCAAAGGCATACAGGCTTTTTTCCAGGTGACGCAGCTCGGGCTTGCCCACTTCGCGCGGCGGCAGGTCGACGCGCCGGCAGCCGCCGGCAGCGCTCTCTCCCAGCCGGGTCAGGCGACCCAGCGTCTTGTATTGTTCAGCGAAAAGCTGTTCATCCTCCCCGAGCAGCAGGGCGGCGCAGACGGAATGGGCCCTGCCGCAAAGCCCGCCGAGCAGCGCGTATTCCTGCCGGGTCAGGCCGGCAAAGCCGTCGACATATACGTCGGCCCCGCGGCAAAGCTCCGTTTCACCCAGCGCCTCGCCGGCCTGGGTGATGATATCCTTTCCATCCATGCCCTCCCGCGCGCAAACGGCGCAGTAGCAGGCATAGACCTGGGCGATGTCATACAGCTTGTCAGGCAGGGCGGCGCAGACAGCCAGCAAATCGTCGGGCGAAACCATACAGGCTTTCAGCTCGTCGGCCGCCGCCAGCAGGCGCTGCAGCAGCTCGGGCCGCAGCGGGCCGCGGAAGTAGCGCAGGGCTGTCCTTGCGTCGCGGACGGCGCGGTGCATCAACAGGATTCGCCCGCCGCCGTCAAGTACGGCGGCATGCCGCCCCGCCTCACGCAGAATCTCCCCGCTCAGCTTGGTAAAAGTTGTCACAGCGGCCAGCCGGCCTGCGCCGTTGCCGCACGTCAGCAAAAGGCGCCGCTCGGTCTCATGTGAACGGGTTTCCGGCACGATGACGATCTGCCGGCGCCGTTCGGCCACCCCAGCGGCGACGCGGCGAAAGATTTCCGTCGTTTTTCCCGTTCCTGCCCGGCCGGTAATGATGGTGAGCATAGTCTCTCCTTTCCGCCTTTCAGCGGGGTACTTGGCCTTATTATAGCATAAAATGCCGCTTTGGCATAGAAATTCAGCAAGAGCCTTCCCGGCGCAGGGAGGGCTCTCCCCTCTCTTCCGGAAATACTCAGCGCTGTATGCGCGGCAAGCTCTCCCTTGTCCCGTCCCGCCCGCGGCGGCGGCTGAAAAACGGCTTCTTTGACTTGCTTTTTGTTTTCTTTCCTGTATAATAGGGGTAAAGGTGTAAGAACAAGTGAATCCATTACCATCAGGAGGGAAAACAACATGCAAAAAGCAATCAAGTGCGGCAAGCTCTTCTGCCCGCAGGATGGCAAAATCATCAAAGACGCCGTCATTCTGGTCGACGGCGACATCGTCAAAGATGTTCAGGACGACAAGGCGGCCATCCCCGCCGGATATGAAGTCATCGACCTGTCGGACAGGTTCGTCACCCCCGGCCTCATCGACGCGCACGTCCATGTCAGCGAAAGCGGCGATCCCGGCGCTACCGGAGTCGGCGTGTTTGATACCGTGCCGGCCCTGACGCTGGTTGCCCTGCGCAATGCGCAGGCCGATCTGATGGCCGGCTTCACCACCCTGCGCGACGGCGGCAGCTCGTCCTTCCTTGACGTCGCGCTGCGCAACGCCATCGACCGCGGCGAGTTTATGGGGCCGCGACTTGTCGTTTCCGGCGTCTGTATCGGCTCGACCGGCGGCCATGCCGACGATCACTACGCCCCCGGTATGACTCCCTCGCGCGAAAGCTGCGCCATCTTCGACGGGGCCGACGGCGCCCGCCGCGCCGCGCGCCACACCCTGAAGTACGGCGCCGACTTTATCAAATTCATGGCGACGGGCGGCGTTATGACCCAGGGCACAACCGTCGGCGCGCAGCAGCTGACGTTTGAGGAAATGAAAGCCATCTGTGAAATCGCCGACCTGTACGGCGTACATACCGCCACCCACGCTCACGGCACCAACGGCATCAAAGACGCCATCCGCGCCGGCGTCACCTCCGTTGAGCACGGCACCCTGATCGACGATGAGGGCATTGACCTGATGCTGCAGCGCGGCACCTACCTGACCCCGACCCTGATCGCCCCCGATCTCATCATCAAAAACGGCGTCGAGGCCGGTATCGCCCCCTGGGTCGTCGACAAGGCCAAGGCTGTGGCCGCGCACCACAGCAGCAGCCTGCACAAGTGCCTGGAGCGCGGTGTCAAAATCTCCTTCGGCACCGATACTGGCACCCCCTTCAGCTACCACGGCAAGCAGGCGTATGAATTCGAGCTGATGGTCAACAAGGCCGGCTTCACCCCCATCCAGGCGCTGACGGCGGCTACGCTGACCAACTCTCATCTGCTGCGCTTAAACGACAAGATCGGCACGCTCGAGCCGGGCAAGCAGGCCGACATCGTCGCCTTTGCCGGCGACCCGACCGAAGACATCAAGGCCTTGACCGACTGCCGCTTTGTCATGAAGGGCCGCGTCGTCTGCAAGAGCTGATTTCCCTTTTTTGCACGCCCTCGCCTTGCGCGGGGGCGTTTTTCAGTTTCTTTACCGAGGGTTGGGCTGCGTCCCCTTCCGCCGTTTCCTTCGCTTGACAGGCATGGTATAATAGTTACAGCTTCTTCCAAGAACCGCGGCCTACGGCCGCGGCGCCGTTTGGATAAAAATTTTGTCTTTCTGCGGCAGATATGCTATAATGGCTGTGGAAATCTTGTATTACAGCAAGGA
>CAJMOV010000261.1 GCA_905215125.1 uncultured bacterium
GATGTTTTTTGCACGTTATGCCCTCTGCGGGAATAAAATAAGGCAGGGGGAGGCGACTTCATGAAAAATCGTCACTTTCGGCGGCCTGCGCGCAGGCCGCACAGCCGAGGCGCTCGCCTGGCCGCCGTTTTGACTTTGACAGGCCTTGTGTTGGGGGCTGCCTTTGTTCTCGTGCAAAGCCGCCTGCGCCCCGTTGTCGAACAATACGCCACGTCGCGCGTTACTTATCTGGCCACGCGCATTATCAACAGCGTTATTGACGAAGAATTGTCCAATGCGGGGGGAGTGTATGACAACCTGGTCACGCTGGAAAAAAATATAAACGGGAATATATCTGCACTGAAAACCGACATTGTTGGTATTAACCAGCTCAAGGCAGCCATTACCAATGAAATCGCACAAAGGCTGGCAGAGCTGGACACGTCGGAAATTTCTATCCCGCTGGGCAACCTGATTGGCGGTGAGCTTTTTTCCGGCAGGGGGCCGAAAATTCCTGTTAATCTGGTGCCAATCGGCAGTGTCAGCGCCAATTTTATCAGCGCGTTTAACAATGCCGGCATCAACCAGACCCGTCATCAAATTGTCATCGACACGACGGTCAATATGAGCGTCATTATGCCGGGCGCCCGTACCAGCTGCCAGGTCAACACACAGGTCAGCATAGCAGAAACCATTCTAATCGGCGAGGTGCCGGAAGGCTACACCTATATCGATGATACCGGCAGCGAAATGCTGCAAAAATTTAATGACTATGCACAGGAATATTGATATAATGAAGCGAAAGAGTAATAGCGAAAGTCAAGCCTTTAGGGAGAGTGGAATATGACGGACAGGGAACGGCTGATTGAACTGACTGAAACGTTAAAATATCACGCGAAAAAATACTACGTCGACGATAGCCCGGAAATCAGCGACTACGATTACGATATGATGCAGAAGCAGCTTCGCGAAATGGAAGAAAAATACCCCCAGTGGGCGCTGCCGGATTCTCCGACCCGCCGGGTCGGCGGCGCGCCGCTGGACGCCTTTGAAGCGCATCCCCATCGTTATCCCATGGAAAGTCTGCAGGATGTCTTTTCTCTTGAGGAGGTGCGAGATTTTGACGCACGGATGAAAGAGCGAGACACGCAGGTACGATACACCTGCGAGCTGAAAATCGACGGCCTTTCCGTCGCGCTGGAATATGAAAACGGGCTGTTTGTCCAAGGGGCAACGCGCGGCGACGGCACTGTCGGCGAAAGCGTCACGGAAAACCTGCGTACTGTTTATGATATCCCTCTTTCGCTTGCGGAAAAGCGGTCTCTTGTCGTCCGTGGAGAGGTTTATATGTCCCATACGTCGTTTGAACGCTTGAATCGGGAGCAGGAAGCCCGAGAACAGCCGCTGTTTGCCAATCCGCGTAATGCGGCAGCAGGCTCTCTGCGTCAGCTGGATAGCCGTATTTGCGCCAGCCGACATTTGTCTTGCTTCTGCTTCAATGTACAGAACGCTGACGAATTGGGCTTCAGCTCTCATTACGAAAGCCTGCAATATCTTAAAAAGCAGGGGTTTTCCATTATCGAGCCGCTGCTGTTTACCGGTGATATCGAGGAAATCATTGCGTTTATTCAGGATATTTCGGAAAAGCGCGGTGAATTGGATTTTGGCATTGATGGCATGGTTATCAAAGCAGACAGCCTGCCCTTGCGCCGCGAATTGGGCAGTACGGCCAAGGCGCCACGATGGGCGATTGCTTATAAGTTTCCACCGGAAGAAAAGCAGGCAAAGCTACTGGACATTATCGTGCAGGTGGGCCGAACCGGAGTGCTGACGCCCAACGCTGTTTTTGAGCCTGTTCGTCTTGCAGGCACAACGGTCAGCCGGGCCACGCTGCATAACCGTGATTTTATCGCGCAGAAGGACGTTCGCATCGGCGACACCATCGTGGTGCGCAAAGCGGGGGATATTATCCCTGAAATTGTCTCTGTCGTGTTGGATAAGCGTCCGCCGGATGCAGTGCCGTATGAGATGCCGCAGTTTTGCCCGGTATGCGGCGCGCCGGTTTATGAGGATCCGGACGAAGCTGCCATACGCTGTACAGGCGCGGAGTGCCCTGCCCAGCTGGTACGCAGTATCACCCACTTCGCATCGAGAAATGCCATGGATATTGAGGGGCTGGGGCCAGCTGTTTCCGAAGCGCTTCTGGATGCTAAGCTCATTTCCTCCGCCGGGGATTTGTATTTTCTCAAGCCTGAGCAAATCGCCCCGCTGGAGAAAATGGGAGAGAAATCGGCGCAAAACCTGATCGATGCTTTGGAAAAAAGTAAAAGCCAGCCCCTTTCCCGTCTTTTGTTTGCCTTTGGCATCCGCCATGTCGGGCAGAAGGTCGCGCAGACCATCGCGGCGGCCTTCCCCTCGATAGACAGTATCAAGGCGGCGTCCGAAGAGGAGCTGACAGCGGTGAGGGATATTGGTGCGACGACGGCGCACAGCCTTAAGTCCTGGCTTGAAAGTCCCCAGGCCGTGCATCTGCTTTCTCGGCTGCAGGAAGCGGGCGTCAATATGACCGAGCCGCGCC
This sequence comes from uncultured bacterium, assembly GCA_905215125.1. Taxonomy (GTDB): domain Bacteria; phylum Bacillota; class Clostridia; order Oscillospirales; family Butyricicoccaceae; genus Ventrousia. The sequence goes on from CAJMOV010000261.1 coordinate 2,558, forward strand.
GTGAGACCTCCGGCCGGTTGGAGGGAAAAACCTTTGTGCTGACCGGAACATTGTCGCGCTATACGCGGGATGAGGCCAGCCGACTGATTGAGCAGGCAGGCGGAAGGGTTTCCGGTTCGGTGTCCAAAAAAACCTCATATGTTCTAGCGGGGGAAGACGCGGGATCCAAGCTCAAAAAAGCCCAGGCTCTCGGAATCTCCGTCATCTCAGAAGAGGATCTTGAGCAAATGTTGCAATAAGAGATAGACCGCCGAACGGCAGGGATTTT
>CAJMOV010000262.1 GCA_905215125.1 uncultured bacterium
GTCCCAGAATGTGATATGGTTGTGCGCGGTAGGGCTGACGACAAGGGATTCGCGCTTAATGGTTTCAAAATCGGGCGCCGTTGGCGTCAGCGCGCGGTAAGCGTCCCAACAGCGGCGCAGCCAGTCGTCCAGTGTATAGGCGCCGTCACAGAAGGCATCTTCCACGCCGATACGCCGGGAGACTTCAATAAGCCATTCCAATTCCAAGCGGGCGCCGAATAGCGGGGCGATGGCGGCGTGATTATACAGCATATAATTCTCGCCGCCCCACGGGGGAGAAATATTGTCCGTTTCGAAAAAAGAGGGGGCAGGCAGAAGCAAATCGGCGGCGCGGGCGCTGGGAGTCATAAAGACGTCGGACAGGACGAGAGCTTCAATGAGATCCTCCCGCTGCAGGATGCGCAGGGTATGGTTAATATCGGAATGCTGGTTCAGAAGCATGCCGCTGGCAATGCTGAATAGCAGGTGGACGGGGCCGTCCAGCTTGTCAACGCCAGTTAAACCACGCGAAGCATCGAGGGCTTCGGGACATTCGACGGCGCGCCACCACTGGAAGGCGGGAATGGAGGCGGGGTACGGGTTAGGCAGCAGCGGGGTCTCAGGCTGCGGAGGCGCAGGGCGGTGCCAGGTGATGACGCCGCCGCCCGGCTGCCCAAGCCCGCCCGTCAGACAGGCCAGGGCTAGGATGCTGCGGTAATTCTGCTCGCCGTTTAAGGTGCGCTGCGGGCCGAGGCCGAGCAGGATACAGCCCCACCGCGCCTGCGCGTATTCGACGGCAAGGCGCTCGATGGTTTCGGCCGGGATACCGGTGATGGCTTGAGCCCAGGCCGGCGTTTTGGCGACGCCGTCGCGTGCGCCGGACAGGTAAGCAAAGTAGCTTTCGCCGGCAGGCACCCCTTCGGGCAGATGTGCGTCGTCCATGCCCAGGCAGAAGGCGTCGATGAAACGCTGATCGGCAAGGCCCTTTTCCCGGATGACCCAGCACATGGCGTCGGCCAGGGCGCTGTCGGTCGACGGGCGGATGGGAACCCATTCGTCGGCGGCGGCCAGCGCCGTATCGCTCTGCCGCGGGTCGATGACGATGATCCGGGTACCGCGATCCTTGGCCTGCATCAAAAGGCGCTTCTGCGCCGTGCCGAAATGGTTGGTCACCAGGTTGTTGCCCCACAGGATGAGCAGCTTGGCGTTGAGGATTTCCGATTCGTGGTTTGCAATTTCCAGCTGGCCGAACATGCGGGGAAGGACGGGCAAAGCGCCGCCGATGCTGTATGTGCTGTAATAGGAGAGATATCCGCCGTCGGCCGCCAGCAGGCGTTTGGTCAGCATGCTGCCCTGCAAAATGGAACGGATGCCGGCGCTGGACAGCACATAGCGCGAGCCGGGCCCGTCGCACCGAGACTTGACGATGGCGGCCGATACCTTTTCCACGGCCTCGTCCCAGCGGATGCGGCGGAAGCGGCCCTCGCCCCGTCTGCCGATGCGCTCCATAGGGTAACGCAGGCGGCGCGAGCTTAAAAAGGTGGCGCGGTAAGCCGCGCCGCGGGGACAGCCGGCGAATTGAAAATCGGTGCTTTTATCCGGTGTGATGGATAAAACGCAGCCCTCGCGAACGGTGGACAGCATTTTGCATTTGCTGCCGCAGTCGTTGAAGCTGGCCTGGCTGACGACGTGCGCATCTTCAACCGGCAGGGGCGGACGGCGCGTCCAGTCCCAGCTGTCAAAGGAGGACAGAAGCTCTTCTGCCAGCTCTGGCCCGCCGCCAGCAAGGCAGCGTTCGGCCAGCGTCAGCACAGCGAGCATTTCGGCGTTTTCCGTCTGCGCGCGCAGCGAGGTCGCCATGACGCGCACAGTGTCCAGGGTGAAGTCGTCGATAAAAGCCTCGGCGGCGCGCGCCGCTTCTCTGTCGCCCCGCAAGGCGCAGCGGGAAAGGTATTCCAGAAAGCGGAATTGCTCGCCGATATAGTCGGGCGGGTTGCCGTCCATCCGCACCGGCGCGTAGCCGTGTTTTTTATAGGCGATGACAGCTTCCAGCGTGATTTCATTGAGCAGGATGTCCATGCCGCTCAGACAGGCCGAAGCCCACAGGGGGACGTAAACGTCGGCCCGCGTGCCTTTGAACAGGTCGTCGTATTCCTGTTGGGTAAGCGACGGGGAGATGCCGGCCAGGTGCGAAACGCTATGCCAGGCGGCCAAATCCTCAAAAAACACGCGCAGAAGGTGAAAACCTGCGTATTGGCTTGCGTTCATCGGCTCGCCCCTTCCTCAATCTGCTTTTTCATGCTTTCCATACCGGAAAGGTTGCCCAGGATGCAGCCGCCGACCAGGTATCCGTCGCGGTAAAAGCGCTTTTCCAGGGCGGTCGGGGGTTTTTCGTTGATGGAAAAGCCGGTAAACGTCCGCCGGCGCTCGACACATTCGCAGCCCTCGCCGCTCAGGTCGCCGAGGGCGAACAGGTTGACGAGGTGGCTGTTGAGGATGAGGGAACGGTCAAAGCGCCCGATGCGCCTGTCCCCGCCTGCGGCGTTGGCTCCTGCCGTCAGGCCCTGCTCGACGGCCTGCGACCACAGCGCGACGTTGACGCCGTCCAGTTCGGCGCAGTCACCGCAGGCCCAGACGTCGGGTATGCCCGTTTCCGCCTTGTCGTTGATGACGACCGCCCGCCCGCAGGGGATGCCGGCGCCCTGGGCAATGGCGATGTTGGCCTTTTGCCCGCAGGAAACCATGACCACCCCGCAGGGGAAGACCCGCCCATCCTCCAGCCGCCCATTACGCCTAAGATTGATTTCATCCGTATAGGGAGTGAACTTTCCTGCGATAT
>CAJMOV010000263.1 GCA_905215125.1 uncultured bacterium
CTCGAAAGCAGGAAGAGGACCGACTTTTTGATGTTCTGGTAGATATTGCGGCCTTCGCGCGCCGCCTTTTCAATGGTGGCGAAGTTGTCGTCGGTCAGCACCATGTCGGCGGCGCCTTTGGCGACGTCGGTGCCCGTAATGCCCATGGCGACGCCGATGTCGGCCGCCTTGAGCGAGGGCGCGTCATTGACGCCGTCGCCCGTCATGGAAACGATATAGCCGCGCGAGCGCAGGGCGCTTACGATCATGACCTTATGCTCGGGCGAGACGCGGGCAAAAACGCGCAGGTTGTCGATAATTTTGGCCAGGCTTTCCACCGTCATATTGTTTAATTCATCGCCCGACATGCACTGGCTTTCGCTATCGGCAATGCCCAAGTCGCGGGCGATGGCGATGGCGGTATCGCGATGGTCGCCGGTGATCATAACGGTGCGGATGCCGGCGTGCTTAAAGCTCTCGACGGCGTCGCGCGCTTCTGGACGGGGCGGGTCGATCATACCCACCAAGCCGACGAAGGTGAGATCTTTTTCGGTGGCGGTATCGTCGTCCAGCTTCTGCGCCAGGGCGAGGACGCGCAGCGCGTCGCCTGCCATGCTGGAGGCGGCGGACATAATTTCCTTTTTATCCTGGTCGTTGATGGGACGGACCTTGCCGTCGCGCAGGATGCTCTGGCACAGGGGCAGCATGACGTCGACGGCGCCCTTGGTAAAGGCGATTACGCGTCCGTCCCGATCGTCCATGCGGTGGACGGTGGTCATCATCTTGCGGCCGGAGTCAAAGGCCTGCTCGTTGATGCGGGGCATACATTCCTCGATGCCTTCGCGGGTCAGGCCGTAGCGCTCGCCCATGTCCAGCAGTGCCAATTCCGTCGGGTCGCCGACGCGGGCGCCGCCCTTGGTGCTGGCGTCGTTGCACAGGATGAAGCCGCGCAGGAAGAAATCGTCCTGATCGGGCGCGATGACGTTGACAGAATCGAGGTCACCGTTGAAATAGATGCGGGTGACGGTCATTTTGTTCTGGGTCAGCGTGCCCGTCTTATCCGAGCAGACGACGCTGACGGCGCCCAGCGTTTCAACGGCGGGCAGGCGGCGGACAATGGTGTTAACCTTGACCATACGGCTGACGCCGAGGGCCAGAACGATGGTGACGACGGCGGGCAGGCCCTCCGGCACAGCGGCGACGGCTAGGGAAATGGCGGTCAGCAGCATTTCGCTGAGGTTGCGGCCCTGGATGACGGCGACAACAAACAGCGCGACGCAGATGCCGATGGCCAGGATGCCCAGCACCTTGCCCAGATCGGCCAGACGCTTCTGCAGCGGGGTCATTTCCTCAGAGGACTGATCCAGCATGGAGGCGATGCGGCCGATTTCCGTCTTCATCCCGGTGCCGACGGCGACGCCTTCGCCGCGGCCATAGGTGACGGGAGTGGAGGAAAAGGCCATATTGACGCGATCGCCCAGCCCGGCATCGCCAGGGATAACGGTTTCCGCCTCCTTGGTAACGGGGACGCTTTCACCCGTCAGGGCCGATTCTTCGATTTTCAGGTTGACGGCGGTGGTCAGGCGCAGGTCGCAGGGTACGACGCGGCCCGCTTCGAGGACGACGATGTCGCCAGGCACCAGCTGTTCGGCCGGGATCTCCTTCAAAACGCCGTCGCGGCGCACCAGCGCCGAGGGTGAGGACAGCTTTTTCAGCGCTTCCAGGGCATCCTGCGCTTTGCCTTCCTGCACAACGCCGATGACGGCGTTGAGCGCGACGACGACCAGGATGATGACAGCGTCGGAAAACTCGCGCAAAAAGCAGGAGATAGCGGCCGCTGCGAACAGGATATAAATCATCGGGTCGTTGAGCTGTGCCAAAAGCATTTGCAGGCGGGTTTTCTTTTTCTTTTCCGCAAGTCGGTTTGGCCCGACCTGCGCAAGGCGCTTTTCCGCCTCGGCAGTGCTTAGGCCGCTGTCAAGGGTCACCCCTTGGGCTTTCAGCGTTTCTTCAACGCTTTTGTCATGAAACATGACGGTAAACAACTCCTTTTTCACTTTTTTTGCTGTGCTGCCCTTTACCTGGGACGTCGCAACAAAAAAGACCCCAGGCGCTGGCGACGCCCAGAGTCTCGTTACCTGTTTCGGACGCCGCGCCAGAGACCGTATCAGCCTCATGCTGTTGACGCGGTGTTTAAAACTACTCCCTCTGAATGATTGACAATATTATATCGTGGACTGCCCGCAATGTCAAGCGTCAGCTTGCTTTTTTTGCCGACGTGCGCCGGCAGATGGGCAAGGCCACCGCCCCGCGGCGCACGGAAAAGCAGCTGCGGGGCTTTGCCGGCAGATGGGCAAGGCCGCCCCCTTTGACAGGGGGCGGCTGATGTCTGTGGCCGAAGCGGCCTATTTCTGCGGCTCGCGGATCTCCGCTTCCAGCTGATCCCCTTCGCACTGGATGATAAGGGTGCTGCCCGGCGCGACATCGCGGGAAATGATTTGGCGGGCGATAAGGGTTTCAATCTCGCGCTGGATGAGACGCTTGAGGGGCCGCGCGCCAAAGACGGGGTCATACCCATGCTCGACAATATAAGCCTTGGCGCTGTCGCGCACCTCGAGCGAGAGCTGCTGCACGCGCAGACGCTTGTGCAGATCGGCGAGAAGCAGGTCGACGATGGAGGTGATTTCCATGCGCGTCAGCGGCTTGTAGAAGACGATTTCGTCGAGACGGTTCAAAAACTCGGGACGGAACTGCATACGCAGCAGGCCTTCCACCCGCTTGCGCCCGCACGCGCGATTTCTATAAGGAATTTGCCAACAGTTTGTCGTTACTTGACGA
>CAJMOV010000264.1 GCA_905215125.1 uncultured bacterium
ATTTTATCCGCAATTCTTCATAAAATCTTGCATTTTTTATTATAATATGATATTTTTACACTATCTTCAGCGTCGATCCTCATCTATTTTCCCGCGGAGGAAACAGGAGATGAATCGCATGGATAAACCAAGCCACGACCGCTATGATGTTCTTTTTGTTCGTTTTTCAATGTTGATCGGCTTACCTATATGCGCGCTTTCTATCTTTTTTTCCTGGTATCGCCGCTATGTTTATGAATACAGCGACACAGTATCCAGCGTGTTAAATACCTTCCTAAACCGGGCCGCCTTGTGCTTTCTTCTTCTGACGGCGGTATATGTCGTGCTGATTCTAAATTGTATTCAGCTGCGTCGGTTCAAGGAAATTCCCCGGCTTGCGCTGCTTTTGTGCATTTTCGCCGCATCTATTTACGCAAACCGCTGGCTGTCTGAAAAGGACAATATGCTGTGCACCCTGATCAACCCCACTGTCGTTGCCAAAAGCAGCGGCGGCGATGCCATCATGGTACAGCCAAGCCATGAGGACACCATAGTCTTTATTGTCGTGACGCAGTCTGAATACGCCTTATTTCAGGAGCAAACCCAATATGCTTCCATCGTTTATTCAGGAAACGAGCGGGGCGGAATATTAAGGCGCGTATCGCAATACCCAGAATAACGCAAAGCGGGCAGACCAGGCGTCTGTCCGCTTTGCGTTTGCCCCTTCAGCCACATCCTTTCATCGCGGCTGCTCATCTTTGGCAAAAAATAATTCCTTCACCCCAATGAAAATCCACAGGCAGCCAAACAGCCTGCGCAGTATATTCTCCCCTGTCAGACGGGACAGGAAAGCGCCCAGCAGGGCAAAGGCGCAGCCGGCCGCCGCAGCCCACAGGCCCGGCTTTACCTCAACCCGCTTGCTTTTCAAATGGTAATACAGCGCGGGCGGCGCTGTCGCCAGAAAATAAAGCAGGTTGATGCCCTGTGCCTCTCCCTGGCCCAGGCCGGCGACAGCCGTCAGGTAAAGCACAAGCAGCGTGCCCCCTCCGACGCCGGCGCCCGTCAATACGCCCGTCACCGCGCCCGCGACAGCAGGCAGGAAAAATTTCATCATCCCAGCACCGCCCGTACGCCGCCGAAAATAAGCAGCGCCCCAAAGGCGCGGCGCAGGAACAAAGCGGGCAGTTTGTGATACAGCCTTCCGCAGACAACGCCCCCGATAAAGCCGCCCACAAGATAAGGGGCCGCGACCCCCATAGCGACGCGGCCCTGCCACAGGTAAAGGGCCGCCGAAAGCGCGGAGATGGGCAGGATGATAAAAACCGACGTGGCAAAGGCCTTTTGCGGCGGCAGCTTGATCCAGCCGAGCAGCAGGGGCACCAGAGCAATGCCCCCTCCCGCACCGAAAAAGCCGTTGATCAGCCCCGCCAGCGCGCCGGCCGTCAGATACCGTTTGTTCTCCTTCATGCGTAAACCTCCGGTTGCGGCCAAAGGCCGCCTTACCGGTTATTGTGGGCCTACAGGCCGCAATTATTCGCCCTTGTCCTGCGCCAGCCCGCGCACGGCCTGCGGCAGGTGGCGGATGACATCGGTTGGCAGCATGCCATATTCGCCCAGCTCCGCGCAGGCCCGGTCGGCCGCGGCGCCGTGCAGCCAGACCCCCGTCAAGGCGGCGGCCGTCCCGTCAGCCCCCTGCGCTGCAAGGGAGGCGATAATCCCCGCCAGCACGTCCCCGCTCCCCCCTTTTGCAAGGCCGCTGTTGCCCCCGTCGAACAGCCACAGCCGCCCATCGGGCGACGCGACGCAGGTGCAGCTGTCCTTGAGCGCGACGGTGACGCCGTACTGCTGGGCAAAGGACAGCGCGACGTCAAAGCGCTCGTTCGAGACCTCCTCCGGCGTCCTGCCGCACAGCCGCGCCATTTCTCCGATGTGCGGGGTAACGACGATCTCCCCCGCCGCACGCCGCAGACAATCCGCATCCCCGGCCAGAAGATTCAATGCGTCGGCGTCCAGGACAAGGGGGCCGGCAAAGCTCTCCAGCACAGCATGCAGGCATTGGCGCGCCGCATGGGTCGTCCCCATCCCGCAGCCGCAGACGGCGGCGTCGGCCCAGCCAAGGGCCTGCTGCAAATCGGACGGCGGCGCCAGCAGACATTCCGGCAGACGGACGGCGGCGGCTCGCAGAACCTCCCGCGGCGAAAGCAGCTTGACCAACCCGGCGCCGCAGCGCAGCGCCCCCTCGCAGCACAGCAGGGCGGCCCCGCTCATGTTGTCGCTGCCGCAAACGGCCAGCAGCTTTCCGTAGCTCCCCTTGTGGGAATGGGCGGTGCGGCGCGGCAGCCCGGCGGCAGCCGCCGCGCGGTCAAGGCGCAGGAACGCCCCTGCCTGCAGCAGCTGCTCTCCCGTAATGCCAATATCAAGCGCCGTGCTGTGCCCGCACAAAGGCGCGCTGGCTTTGAGCAGATGGGCCGGCTTGAGACAGGCAAACGCCAGCGTCTGCGACGCGCGCAGCGTGCCCGGGCTGCAATACCCCGTGTCGCAGTTCATGCCGGACGGCACATCCAGGGCGACGACAGGCGGCCCGGCAGACTCCACCTGCCGGAAAAGCGCAGCGACATGCTGCGGCAGGTCGCCGGAAAAGCCGGTGCCGAATACCGCGTCGACCACCAGGTCGGTTTCCTCCAGCCGCCGCTCCATTTCCCCGTCGGGCAGGGGCAGATCCAGAATTTCCGCCCCCGTCTGTTCAAGCGCCGGCAGGTTCTGGCGCGACAGGGGCGACAGGCGCGTGCCCATCGTGAACACAACGGTCGGCGTATGCCCGCGCGCAGCCAGC
>CAJMOV010000265.1 GCA_905215125.1 uncultured bacterium
CATCGGTTACCACAGCAAGCGCCGGTGCCACAGCATCCACGATCAAAACCCCTGGCTGGAAGAGCTTGAGCCCCCTAAAATTTGGCTGCATCCTGACGATGCGAACGCGCGCGGCATCCGGGACGGCGAGCTGGCCGAAGTGTATAACGCCCGCGGACGGGTGCGCATCCCCGCCTATGTCACCCCGCGCATCATGCGCGGCGTCTGCGCCATGGCGACAGGCGGCTGGTTTACCCCGGATGAAAAAGGGGTCGACACCCGCGGCAGCATCAATGTGCTGACCATGTCCCATCGCGCAACGCCATTGGGCAACGCCAACCCTCAACACACCAATCTGGTACAGGTGGAAAAGGCGCAATAATCCCTCCGGATCGGACAATCCCAATAAACAGCAAGCAGGACGGCATAGAATCTGCCGTCCTGCTTTTTATCCTATGTACGGCCGCTTATGCGGCCTTTTTTATGGCTGCCTACAGATTATTTGCGGTCAAATTCCAGGTTAAACGCATAAACATTCTTGCTGTCCAGTTTGTCAGTTACGATGCGCATGGCTTCGCCAAAGCGCTGGAAGTGTACAATCTCGCGTTCGCGGAGGAATTTGATGGGATCGCGCACGTCCGGATCATCGACCAGGCGCAGGATGTTGTCGTAAGTTGTGCGGGCCTTTTGCTCTGCCGCCATGTCTTCTGTCAGGTCGGTGATGGCGTCGCCCTTTGACTGAAATACCGTGGCAGAGAAGGGCGTTCCAGACGCCGCCTGCGGCCACAGCCCGCTGGTATGATCGACAAAATAGGTGTCAAACCCGGCTTCTTTGATCTGCTCGATGGTCAGGTTGCGGGTCAGCTGATGGACGATGGCGCAGATCATCTCCATATGCGCCAGCTCCTCGGTACCCTCTGAGGATGCAATATGGCCGCCGAGCGCCGCCTGTGCGGCAGCCCGCGCAGCCGCCCTCTCCCCCGGGGCTGCAGAGGCCCACTCCTGCTCAAGCTCTTTGCCGGCGATTGCGATACAGTGCCGGCTGCGCGGCGTCAGACACAGCTTGACATCCAATATATGGCCGGGATACACGGTAATTTTCTCCAGCAGACGCCGGTAAAAAGCATCATCCCATTCCTCGCCCGACGCCAGGCAGCGGACGACGCTTTCCGCCTGCGCCAGCTTTTCCTCCCCCTGCCCGCCGTGCGCCGGCGGCCTTTCCTTTTCCCGTTCCAGCCGGGCGATCTCACGTTGATATCTGTCCGACAGGCGCAGGAAGTCGTGCTTCTCCAAGCCCCCGCCCAGGTAAAGATCCAGCAGCGCCAGACGCTTTTCCCTGGCAAGGCGCAGCCTGCCCTCTGTGTCCGCCGGATCGCGCCGCCCCTTTTCCCACATCGCTGCGCGCAGGACATCCGTCAGTGTGCGCGCAATGCCCTCTGCGTCAAGACCCAGCGCTTTGACTGCCTGCTGTGCGGCAACACGCAGCACTTCTTCCCGCACCGTCCGCCCGTTGCAACCGATCTCGTTGCCCGCCCTGTCGGTTTTGCTTCTGCCGTGACTGGCCGCCTGACGGCACCGCCACCATCTGGCGCAGCTGCCGTCCCTGCGCTCTCTGACGCGCGGCACATAGGAAGCGCCGCAAATCCCGCATCTGACCCTGCCGGAAAAGCTGTAGCGGCTGGAATGCTTGGCCCGCTGCTCTGCAGACGGCGCACGTCGCGCAAGCTCGCGCTGGGCCTCGTCAAACAGCTCACGGCTGACAATGGGCTCATGGTGATCGCGCAGGACGACCAGAGCTTCCTCTCCCCTGTTGGGCTTTTTTTCATGGTTTAAGTAATTGGGGGTAATGGTCTTTTTCTGCACCAGATCCCCGCAATATTTTTCATTGCGCAAAATGCGCAGGATGACAGTGTTGGACCATTGCTTCATGTAGGCCGCGGTGGGGACGCCGTCCTCCCGCAGCTCGCGCGCAATGACATGCGCCCCTTTCTGCTCGCGGACAAACTTGTGAAAAATCGTGCGCACTATCTGCGCTCCCGTCTCGTTGACATACATCCTGCCTCCCCGCACGTCATAGCCCAGCATGTCCCGCCCGAACACCACCCCCTGCTCCATGCGGCGCTTCTGCCCCCATTTGACCCGTTCAGACGTTTTCCGGCTCTCCTCCTGCGCGATGGAAGACAGGATGGTTAGCCGCAGCTCGGCGTCAGGGTCAAGGGTATTGATGCTGTCGTTCATGAAAATGACGCCTATACCCATATCCCGCAGCTGACGGGTGTAAAAAATGCTGTCCAGCGTGTTGCGAGCAAAACGGCTGATTTCCTTGGTGATAATCAGATCAAATTCGCGCGCATATGCGTCGGCCATCATGCGGTTGAAGGCTACGCGCTTTTTGGTCGACGTGCCTGTTATCCCTTCGTCGGCGTACACCTCAGCCAGCTCCCACCGCGGGTTCTGTTCAATACAGCGGGCAAAGTACCGCTTCTGGCTTTCCAGTGAATTGGCCTGATCCTCACTGTCGGTCGAAACGCGGCAATAGGCCGCCACCCGCAGCCGTCCTCCTTCCGCCTTTTTCATTCCTGTCCGCCCCTGCGCCGCTTGAAAAGAATTTCCAGGCAGCGCTGCAGCTGCGACTCGGTTAGCAGTCCCCTGGCGCACAGGGCGTGCAGGGCAGCCGCCTCCACCTGCTCTGTCACCTCACGGGGCACGCGAAGCCCGTGCCGGTTATCTGCCGGCTCCAAATCAATCAGGTAAAAATCCTGTCTCATGCGGGGCCACCTCCTATAAGCCAAGATATGAACCCCTTTTGGCTTTTATCCG
>CAJMOV010000266.1 GCA_905215125.1 uncultured bacterium
GCCTCCTGCTTTGCCCTGATCTCATCAAGCTCCTCGGCTGTTGTGAAGTCAGGACCGGCTTGACTTTGCTGCGGGAAGGAGAGAGGATCCCCCCATGGATCGAAGGCTGTTTCATTCCGTGACCCTCAATCTGGACAAATGCAAGGGCTGCACCACCTGCATCAAGCAATGCCCGACCGAGGCCATCCGCGTCCGCCGCGGCAAGGCGTACATCATCGAGGAAAGGTGCATCGACTGCGGCCAATGTATCCGCGTCTGCCCGCACAGGGCAAAAAGCGCCGTCTGTGACGGGCTTGAGGCGCTGGAGAGCTTCCGCTATAACATCGCCCTGCCCGCGCCCAGTCTGTATGGGCAGTTTGCCGGCGTAAGCGACATAGGCGTCATCCTCACTGGCCTGCTGGAAATCGGCTTTGACAAAGTGTACGAGGTGGCGGCCGCTGCTGAATGTATTTCCGACATGACGCGGGGCGAGCTTTTGAAAAGCCGCACACTGCCGCGCCCTGCCATTTCGTCGGCCTGTCCGGCCTGCGTCCGTCTGATCAAGCACCGGTTTCCGCAGCTGACGGCCAATGTCCTGCCCCACGCGGCGCCCGTCGAGCTGGCCGCCCTGCTGGCGCGGGAGGAAGCGGCGCGGGAAACGGGCCTGCCGCCCGGGGACATCGGGGTTTTTTTCATCTCCCCCTGTCCCGCCAAGGTGACGGCCAGCCGCCAGCCCATAGGCTTTGACCGGCGGTTTATGGACGGGGTGTTGTCCATGACCGATGTGTACACCCGTCTTTTGCCGATCCTGAAGCATATTGGCGAGCCGGAGGCGCAGACGAGCGCCGGCCTGATGGGTATCGGCTGGTCGGTGTCGGGCGGTGAAGGCTCGGCGCTGCTCAACGGGCGTTATCTCGCTGTTGACGGCATTGAAAACGTCATAAAAATCCTTGAGGATTTAGAGGACGAAAAGCTGCCGGATCTCGATTTTATTGAAATCAACGCCTGCACGCAGGGCTGCGTCGGCGGCTGCCTGACGGTGGAAAACCCCTATGTGACCAAGACGCGCATCCGCGGGCTGATGAAATACCTGCCGGTGTCCAAAAACAAATCGGCGTCTGTCCCTGATCTAAAAGAGAAGATCACCTGGCAAAGCTCGCTGGAATACGAGCCCAAATGGACGCTGGACGCCGATATGGAAACGGCGATGGAAAAGATGCTCCGCATCAACGAGCTGGGGGCCAGCCTGCCGGGGCTGGACTGCGGCAGCTGCGGCGCGCCAACCTGCATGGCGTTGGCCGAGGATATTGTACTCGGCCTTGCCAGCGAGGAAGACTGCATTTTCCGTATGCGAGAAAGGATGCAGGCTTTAAGTGGAGACGGCGATGCCGACGAATATCTGCCGCCTCCCTTCCGCACCAGTAAGGAGGGATAGAGCGTGACCATTTCCACATTGATTGAAAGACTGTCGCTGCGCGTCTGGGCCGAAGGGCGGGACGGCGGGCAGGCCCTGGAGGGCTGCTATATCGGCGACCTGCTCAGCCGCGTCATCAGCCGCGCTGTGCCCGGTGGGCTGTGGATCACCATTATGAGCAACATCAATACGGCGGCCGTCGCTGTGCTGGCCGACATTCCGTGCATCCTGCTGGCCGAAGGGGTGGAGGCGTCAGACGAGCTGTGCGACAAGTGCCGGGAAGAAGGCATTTTTCTGCTGGGCAGCGACAAAAGCGCCTTTGAGCTGGCCATTGCCTTTGCCGAGGGGCAGGCATGAGAATTTATTACGACTTCCACTTACATTCCTGCCTGTCGCTGTGTGCTGAAGACGACATGACCCCTGCCAACATCGCAGGCATGGCCCATCTGGCCGGGCTGGACGCCTTTGCCTTGGCCGATCATCAGTCGGCCAAAAACTGCCCGGCGGCCGCCTGCCGCGCCCGCGAGCTGGGGCTGAGCTTCCTGCCGGCCATGGAGCTGAACACACGGGAGGAAGTTCACGTTCTTTGTCTGTTTGCCGAGCTAGGGCCGGCGCTGGAGTTTACCGATTATGTCGCGCGTCGCCTGCTCTTCACTCCGCCGGAGGATAAGCGCAGGCTGTGGCGGCAGACCGTTATGGCGGAGGGAGACGTCCCCGTGGGGGAAGAGCCGCTGTGGCTCGGTTCGGCCGCCGACATCGGCATTTATGACGTTTCCTCTCTTGTACGCGGCGCAGGAGGCATCGCAATCCCTGCCCACATTGATCGGCCGTCCAATTCCCTGGTTGCCAACCTGGGCTTCTATGACCCTGCTATGGGCTTTTCGCTGTGCGAGCTGTCCCCCGGCTGTGACGAGCGCGCCTTTGCGCAGGCCCATCCCGACCTGCGCGGCATGCGCTTTATCCGCGGCAGCGACGCGCACGATTTGGCTGCTATCCCCGACCGGCAGCATTGGCTGGAAGCGGAAGGCCGCACCCCGCGCGCCATCCTACGCGCTCTGGAGGGAAGGTAAAGGATGAAGCATGACTTCGGTCTCCTGCCCTGGATCCCGGGGGACGAACGGTACGACGCATATCTGCCGGAAAGGATCGACATTTCCATAGACGACGAGGACATCGAGCCGCTTATGGAGGAGCTGGATAAAATCCCCAGCTACTACCACACCCGTCTTGTGCCCGGCATGGGGCTTGCCTATTGCGGCATCACCCTGATCCCGCCCGATTCGGCGGCGCGGTTTGCAGCCATTTTCCACAGCGGCAATGGCGACGGCCGGTACAGCCAAGCCGCGGCCCTGTTTGAAAGGGCGGCGCAGGAAGGCAAATTTATCATTC
>CAJMOV010000267.1 GCA_905215125.1 uncultured bacterium
CAATCAGTATGCGCTGGAGGATAAGGAAAACACGCTGCAGGTGACGGCGTCGCGCGCATCACAGAGCACGTCGTCCTACCTGGAATCCATTGCACTGATCGAGCAGCTTGTCCCAGGTGGCTCAAGCGCTTTTGAGCAGGTGTATCGCATCAATATGACGCAGCTTGCCGGCGACAGCGGCGGAATGATTTTTGTCTGCGATCTGAATGGCCGGCTGCTGTATGTGGCGAATAGCGAAGGCTGTTATCCGCAAAACAGCGGAGTTTTGCCACAGGACGCTGTCGACGCCGTGCTGGACAACGGCCGATATGCTGAAATGGGCAATTTTTATGGTTACCTGCCGGAATCACATATTGTCGTTGGCCTGCCGTTTACAGACTCCCAGGGCGAAAATATCGGCTTGCTATTTGTCGCAGTTGTCGCCAGCGCGTCGATCAATTTCTTTTTTGAAATTGTAAGTACTTTTTTTATTATGGTTCTCGCCGTACTGCTTCTGACGCTTTCTGTCACCTATTTTGTCACGCGCAGCACGGTTAAGCCGCTCAACCAGATGGCGGCAGCGGCGCGCAGCTATGCGCGCGGAGATTTCACTCCCCGTGTTCCTCTGCCGACCAGACAGGATGAGTTGTACGACGTCATTCTCAGTTTTAACAACATGGCCGACTCCGTGGCTAATATTGAAAGCATGCGCCGCGGGCTGATTGCCAATGTTTCTCATGATCTGCGCACGCCGATGACAACCATTGCCGGCTTTGTCGATGGCATTCTGGACGGGACTATCAAGGCGGATAGGCAGGAATACTATCTGCGCATTATATCAGAGGAAATCAAGCGCCTATCCCGCCTGGCTAGCAGTATGCTTGAGGTGTCGCGCCTGGAATCGGGCGAAAAGGGATTAAACAAAACCACATTTGACATCTGTGAAATGCTTAGACGCATTATCATTGGCTTTGAGCAGAAGCTGACTGATAAAAAAATTGAGGTGGTGCTGGATATACCGGATACCCTCAATATCACAGCGGATCATGACAGCCTGTTCCAGGCGGTATATAACCTGCTTGACAACGCTGTCAAATTCACCCCGGAGGGCGGGCAGATTACAGCCTACCTAAAGGAAAAGAACGGACGGCTGCAGTGCAATATTCAAAATACGGGGAGCGAAATCGCGCCGGAAAACATCAAATATATATTTGATCGTTTTTATAAAGAAGACAAGTCGCGCGGCATCAACAAAACCGGTTCGGGCTTGGGCCTGTATATTGTTAAGACGGTTATCAACCGTCACCACGGAGATATTTATGCCAAGAGCGGCGGCGGGAAAACCGAGTTTTGCTTTAGTATTCCAATGAGTTGAGGGATCCAGTATGCGTAACGGCGGAGACAAAACCGAATATACCCAGTATTACGGCACTTTTCCTTATAAAAGCTACGACCAAATTTTGGCCGAAAAGCGCCGGCGCCGCCGCTATCGCCAGGGGTGCTTTATTCTTTTGCTGCTTTTTGCGACAGGGTTGAGCCTGCTGGCTGTGCTCATAATTTTCAGCACAAGGGCCGTCAACCCGGATGAAGAGGAGAATCAGGCCGACAGCGGCTTGGAAAACACCTTTTTAAACCCTAGCGAACCGGGGCAGCCGGCCATCATCGTCAGGGATGTGCGCGACGTTGTCAAAAAGTGCAGCTCGTCTGTAGTCGGTATAGTGACGGAAACCTACCAAAGCCTTACGCAGAGCAGCGCGGGATCCGGATTCATCATCAGTGAAAACGGTTATGTTGTCACCAATAATCATGTGATATCAGGGGTGGACAGCATCAATGTCGTTCTGTCCGACGGCGTCAGTCATGCCGCCTATTTGATTGGTGCCGACGAGTATTCGGATATCGCCGTTCTCAAAGTAGAGGCCACCGGGCTGGAAGCCATTGAGCTGGGCGATTCCGACGAATTGGAGGTGGGTGAGGCGGCTGTCGCCATAGGCAATCCGACGGGCCAGCTGATGGGAACGGTGACAGCCGGCATTATCTCTGCCGTCGACCGCAACATTATGGTGGGCAATAACCTTATGACGCTTATCCAGACCGACGCTGCCGTCAACTCGGGCAATTCCGGCGGACCGCTCATCAACCAGTACGGACAGGTTGTCGGCGTCATTTCAGCCAAGCTATCCTCAACGGCTTATGAAGGGCTGGGCTTTGCCATCCCCATCAATACCGTTCGCCCCATTGTCGATGAGCTGATTGAAAACGGATACGTCTCTGGCCGCCCACTGGTAGGGATTTCCGGGCGGACCATCAGCGCCATGGCCGCGGCTTTTTACGGCCTGCCGCAGGGCATTTTAGTCGACAGCGTTATGGAGGATTCTGACGCCTATGATAAAGGAATTCGCCAGGGCGATGTGATTGTAGCTGTCAACAGCCAGCGGGTCGACAGCATTTCTCAGGCCGTAACGCAGCGCAACCAGTTTGCAGCCGGCGATACTGTTACCATAGCCTACTATCGCAGCGGCAAAGTATATGAAGCCGAAATTGCTCTGGCCGAGCAGGCCGATTTAGCCGATCAGTATAATTTTTAGACCCTTTTGGCAGCGATAAACCCCGTCATTGTACAATGACGGGGTTTTTACTTCTCTGCTTCGTATAACCCGGCCCTGTCGAGGGGGGATGAGTAAATAAGCTGCAAGCTATATGCTGCCGTAAAAAATACCCCCATCGACGACCCGGAGCTGGACGCCGTTCCGGCAGATGCGGAGGACGAAGA
>CAJMOV010000268.1 GCA_905215125.1 uncultured bacterium
GTCATTGGCGCCGACGTGCACGCGGTCGGCATACAGATTCTTTATCACGCCTTTCAGGAAGCGGGCTTTGACGTCACCAACCTCGGCGTCATGGTCTCGCAGGAAGAGTATATTGCCGCAGCTATTGAGACAAACGCCGACGCCATCGTCGTCTCCTCGCTGTACGGCCAGGGCGAGCTGGACTGCCGAGGCATGCGGGAAAAATGCGATGAAGCGGGGCTTCAGGGCATTTTGCTTTACGTCGGGGGCAACATTGTCATCGGTAAGCAGGATTTTGCCGATGTTGAAAAGCGCTTCAAGGCCATGGGCTTTGACCGCGCCTTCCCGCCCGGCACGCCGCCGGAAACCACCATCGCCGCGCTCAAAGAGGATCTCCACGTCGAATAACGGAGGCTCGTGATATGAAACCGATATTGCTGATAGACTTCGGCAGCACCTACACCAAGGTAACGGCCGTCGATCTGGGCGCCGAGCGGCTTTTGGGCACGGCGGCCGCCTACACCACGGTGCAGACCGATATCAACGAGGGCCTGGACGACGCCCTGCACCTGCTTCAGGAAAAAACCGGGCCAATCGAGTTTGCCGAGCGCTATGCCTGCTCGTCGGCCGCCGGAGGGCTGCGCATGATGGCCTGCGGGCTGGTGCCCGAGCTGACGGCTTCCGCCGCCAGGCAGGCCAGCCTGGGCGCGGGGGCCAAGGTCGTAAAGGTCTATGCTTTTCAGCTCAACGAGGACGACGCTGAGGAAATCGCCGCCGAAAGGCCGGACATCTTCCTGCTGGCAGGCGGCACCGACGGCGGCAACAGCGAATGTATTCTGCACAACGCCCGCGTGCTGCGCGACGCGGGAGGGGACTTCCCCATCATCATCGCCGGCAACCGTTCGGCGTCGCGCCAGTGCCAGCGCATCCTGGAAGGACGCCAGACCTTTGTCTGCGAAAACGTCATGCCCCGCTTCGGCACGCTCAACATTGAGCCGACGCAGAAACAGATACGCGAGGTCTTTTTGGACCGCATCGTCAAGGCCAAAGGCCTGTCCCGCGCCAGCGAGCTGATTTCCGGCATCCTGATGCCGACGCCGTCAGCCATGATGCAGGCCATGCAGCTGCTGGCAGAAGGATGCGAGGGCGAGACGGGCATCGGCGAGCTGGTCGCCGTCGACGTCGGCGGCGCGACGACCGACGTCTATTCCATCGCCGACGGGATGCCCCGCGGTATGGAAACGCTTTATAAGGGCCTGCCCGAGCCCTATGTCAAGCGCACCGTTGAAGGGGACATCGGTATGCGGTACAGCATCCACGGTATCGTGCAGGCGGCCGGGCTAAATCGCGTGGCCGAGCTGGCGGGGCTGTCGCCGCAGCATGCGTCCGAGCTGATTGACCGGCTGGGCAGGTACACCGACACCCTGCCTGACACCCCCGAGCTGGAAGCGCTGGACTACGCCCTCGCCTCCCTCGCCGTGGAAACGGCCGTCATGCGCCACTGCGGCACGATGGAGGAAGCGTACACCATGATGGGCCTGACCTATGTCCAGACGGGCAAGGATCTGCGTGAAATCCGGCAGATCGTCGTGACGGGCGGCTCGCTCATCCACACCAAACGGACGGCGTCCATTGCGTCGCACGCGCTGCAAAGCCCGCAGCGGCCGATGAACCTTATGCCGCAGAGGGCGGACGTCTGGATTGACCGCCGCTACATTTTGGCCGCTATGGGCCTTTTGTCCCGCACCGCGCCGCAGGCGGCGCTGAGAATTATGAAAAAGGAGCTTACCCGCGATGGAGATTAAGAATAAACGCATCCCTGACGGCGAATTTTATGAGCTGCGCAAGGAAATCCTGGCCCAATGGCCGACCGGTAAGGACGTCGATTTGCAGGAGGCCTTCGACTACCACAAAAAGCTGCCCGATAGCAAGATTTTTTCCAAAAAGCTGAAGGAGGCCAAGAAAAGCCACCGCACCCTGATCCAGCCGCGCGCCGGCGTCGCCCTCATCAAGGAGCACATCGAGCTGCTCACCTACCTGCAGGACAAGGGCGAAGCCGACCTGCTGCCCACCACCATCGACAGCTACACCCGCCAGAACCGGTATGAGGAAGCGGAAAACGGCATCCTGGAATCGGTCAAATCGCAGCGCAGCATGCTCAACGGCTTTCCGGCCGTCAACCACGGCGTCACCGGCTGCCGTCAGGTCATTGAAAGCCTGGACATTCCCGTGCAGGTGCGCCACGGCACCCCCGACGCCCGCCTTTTGACCGAGATCACCTACGCCGGCGGCTTTACCAGCTATGAGGGGGGCGGTATTTCCTACAACCTGCCCTACGCCAAAAACGTGCCCATGGAGCGCACTATCCGCGATTGGCAGTATGTCGACCGCCTGACCGGCATTTACGAGGAAGCGGGCATTTCCATCAACCGCGAGCCCTACGGCCCGCTGACCGGCACGCTGGTGCCTCCCTGCATTTCCCATGCCGTCGCCATCATTGAAGCGCTGCTGGCCGCCGAGCAGGGGGTCAAAAACATCACTGTCGGTTACGGCCAGTGCGGCAACCTGGTACAGGACGTCGCCGCTATCCGCGTGCTGGAGGAGCTGACGGACGAATACCTGCACCGCTACGGCTACCACGACGTCACCGTCACCACCGTTTTGCACCAGTGGATGGGCGGCTTCCCGCAGGACGAGGCCAAGGCCTTCGGCGTCATTTCCTGGGGCAGCGCCGCCGCCGCGCTGGGCCACGCCACCAAGGT
>CAJMOV010000269.1 GCA_905215125.1 uncultured bacterium
GAGCAATGAGAGTTTACATCTCTGTCGACGCAGAGGGCCTGAGCGGTATTTTCAAGCTGTCCCAGGTCATTCCCGGTAACCGCGATTACGAGCTCATGCGCCGCATGATGGCAAACGATGTCAACGCCGCCGTCCGGGGCGCCGCGGCAGCGGGCGCGGACGAAATTCTGGTCAACGACTGCCACAATTACGGCGACAATCTGCCTATAGAGATGCTTGATCCCCGCGCGCAACTGCTTTCAGGCGCCGACAAGCCCCTGATTATGGCTGAGGGCTTGGAGCGCGGCTTTGACGCTGCCATGCTTATCGGCTACCATGCCCCCAAAGGCTTCAGGGGGGTGGTCAGCCACACCTTCTTCTACGGGGCGGTAATTGATGTGAAAATCAACGGCGTCACCTTTGGCGAAGGGGATTTGGTCGGCCATGTCGCAGGGCACTTCGGCACCCCGCTCGTCCTTGCCACCGGGGACGACTGCCTGTGCGCACGCTGTGAAAAGCTGATGCCTGGAATACATACCGTTGTCACCAAGGAGTGCATCGGCAACGGCAGCGCCATTTGCCGGCATCCCTCCGCAACGGCGGCCGATATTGAAAAGGCGGCGGAAAAGGCCGTCCGCGAACGGGCGCAGGTCAAGCCCCTGCGCCTTGACGGGCCGGTTAAGCTGGAACTGACGCTGGCGTCCGCCACCATGGCCCAGCTGGCCTGCAACATCGAGGGATTTACTCCCGATGCTGAGCGGCACAACACTGTCCGCTATGAGGGGCGCGATTACCTGGAGGTCTATACCGCTTTCGTTCGTGCGCTGCGTCAGGCCGCTTATTTTAAGGACAACACCTAAACCCATTACAGCAAAAGGCACTGGGCCCGCAGACCCAGTGCCTTTTTATGTAGCTTACAGCTTGACAATATCCCTGACGTGCTCAAAGTCGTTTTCCGAAACGATGCGAACGCTGTCGTCGTCCCCCCACTCGATGCAGCTGATAGAGGTGTTGCGCACCCAAGGCATTTCGTTGATGCTTTCAAGCGGCAGGCCGTGGAAAAAGCACAGCGCGTTCCGAATGGCGCACCCGTGTGAAACAACGGCAACATGCTTGCCCCGATGCTCGCTTACAATACGGCGCAGGGCGCGGACGACACGGTCGTACACATCGCGCATGCTTTCGCCGCCGGGCGACTGGAACAGCCACGGCTGATCATGCCAGACGGCCATAACCTCGGGAAACTGCGCGCGCAGCTCGTCCCAGGTCTTTTCCTCCATCTCGCCGCAGTGGATTTCAGCCACGTCGGGTTCGATGCGCACGGGCAGGCCATGGTAGCGATTGGCAGCCGACGCCGTTTCCCGCGCGCGCACCAAGGGGCTGGAAATCAGCACCTCAAGGGGCAAATTCCTGCATCTTTCGCCCAAGCGTTCGATCTGCTGGTTGCCCCGCTCGCTGAGACGGCAGTCGGTGCTGCCTTGAAAACGGCCAGCGTCGTTGCCCGTCGTCTCCCCGTGGCGGATGATGTACAGTGTTGTCATTCCCTCTTCTCCTCCTCTTCACGATAAAAAACGGGGGCGCAGCGCGCCGCACATCCATGCGGCAGGCCCGCCCCCGACAGGCTTTTCTTTTACATCATCTGGCGCTTGCGCGTCAGGTTCATGGTGCCGTCCTGCATGATTTCAATGTTGTCCAGCGCCTTGCCTGTACCATAGGCTACGCAGGAAATGGCGTCGTCAGCAACCCGGGTGGCGATACCCGTCTTGGATTCAATCAGCTTGTCAAAGCCGTAGATCAGACTTCCTCCCCCCGTCATGACAATACCGTTGGTGGCGATATCGCCCACCAGCTCAGGCGCGGTGCGCTCCAACACCGAATGGACCGCTTCGACGATTTTGGCCGTCACCTCTTCAAAGGCTTCAATCATCTCTGACGAGCTGACAGTAAAGACGCGGGGCAGTCCGGTCATCAGGCAGCGGCCCTTGACCTCCATCACCTTGTCCTCCGGCCGCGGGTAGACGCAGCCGATGGTCATTTTCATTTCCTCCGCCGTGCGCTCGCCGATGAGCACATTGTGCTTACGGCGGATGTATTTAACGATGGCTTCGTCAAACTTGTCGCCGGCCACTTTGATAGACGTCGATTCGACAATACCGCCCAGAGAGATGACGGCGATGTCGCTCGTGCCGCCGCCGATGTCGACGATCATATTGCCGTTGGGCTTTGCAATGTCGATACCGGCGCCGATAGCGGCGGCGACCGGCTCTTCAATCAAAAAAACGCGGCGGGCGCCGGCCTGGGTTCCGGCGTCGATAACGGCGCGTTCTTCCACTTCGGTGATGACGCTGGGGATGCAGATGATGACGTTGGGCTTGAACAGGCGGAAGCCCAGCACTTTTTTGATGAACTCCTTGATCATCTTTTCCGTCATTTCATAGTCGGAAATAACCCCTTCGCGCAGGGGGCGGATGGCGACGATATTTCCCGGCGTCCTGCCCAGCATGTTCTGCGCGTCGGCGCCGACGGCCAGTGTCTTACCCGTCGTCTTGTCAACGGCAACGACAGAAGGCTCGCATAGGGCTATGCCCTTCCCCTTGACAAAAACCAGAATGGAAGCAGTACCCAAATCGATACCGATATCTCCAGACGACATAGTTTTGCACCTCACAATTCTCTTTTTCTTGGTATTTTTACTTTCAGACGCCGTCATGCGCCAAAAAGGGGAGTTTTCC
>CAJMOV010000270.1 GCA_905215125.1 uncultured bacterium
GCCTTTTGGCTTCACGCAGGAGACGCCCGGAATATCGTTGATAAGCTCCCAGGCCGAAATCGCGCAGCTTTCCGCCGAATTTTCCTCTGAAATCACGCAGCCCGCCTATACGCTGGAGAACGACAAGCTAATCCTTGACCGCGGCCAGACCGGCGTCTATATCGACGAAAGCGAGTTCCTCGCCTTTATCCGCGGCCGCATTTTGAGCGGCGACTTCACCCCCGCCGAGTACCAGCCGCAGGTCTCCTCCCCCGATCAGCTCGATTTGCTCATGATCAAGGAGGAAATTGAAAAGCCCATGCAAAACCCCCGCCTTGATTTGGAAAACGACCCGACCGGCGGCACCATCCTGCCTGCGCAGCGGGGCGTCTCGCTTGACCTGGAAAAGGCGCAGGCCGCGCTGGAGGCCACCGATGAACGATATGTCGAGCTTCCCCTCACCATCACCGAGCCGACCATGACGACAGAGCAATTCCAGTCCGCCCTTTTCCGCGACGTTCTGGGCGAAGGCACAACCTCCTTCAACGCCAGCCTGGTTGGGCGTACAACCAACGTCAAGCTGGCCTGCGACTTTTGCAACGGCGTTATTTTGAACCCTGGCGACGAGTTTTCCTACAACGATACCGTCGGCCCGCGCACCTATGCCCGGGGCTTTAAGGACGCCATCGTCTATTCCGGTGCGACGGCGGAGGACGGCGTCGGCGGCGGCATCTGCCAGGTGTCCTCCACCATCTACTATGCAGTGCTTCGCGCCGATTTAGAGGTTGTCGAGCGCAAAGCGCACAGCCGCACCGTCACTTACGTCCCCCTGGGAGAAGACGCTACCGTCGCCTGGGGCTATATCGACTTCCGCTTCAAAAATGATACAGACTACCCCATCCGCCTCGACGTCACTTACGGCCGTTCCTCCATGACCGTCAAGCTGATGGGTACCAAGACGGAAGATAAAACGGTGCAGATGGAAACCCGCGTGCTGTCCAAGACGCCGTTTGAGACTGTGCGTGTGGAAAACCCCGAGCTGTCCGCCGGCGCCAGCCGCGTCAAATCGGGCGGATACACCGGCTATGTCACCGAGACTTACCGCGTCGTCTACATTGACGGTGTCGAAACCTCCCGCACCTTTGAAAACAAGAGCGTGTATAAAAAATACGACAAGGTCATTGAGGAAGGGCCTGTTCCCGTCGTCAATCCAGACCCCGGCGTCATCCAGCCCGTCGATCCCGACACGACTGATCCGGGCACTACAACCCCCACTGATCCCGATACGACCGACCCGGGCGCTACAGCCCCCACCGATCCCAGTACAACCGACCCGGGCACTGCAACCCCCACTGACCCCAACGCAACCGACCCAGGCACTACAACCACCACCGATCCCAGTATAACTGACCCCGACACGGCGGCCCCCGGCGAATCCGGCAATGAGAGCCCGCCGGCCGAACCGGAGGACCCGACCAATATACCCCCTGCCATTTGACGTGCAAAGGATGTGTAGACTATGAAGCTGCCCCCAGACTCCCCCGCCGAGGTGCGGCGGCATGCCGGCGCCCTTGTCCGCCGCAATCGCCGACAGGTATACGGCGCTATGCTGGTCATTGTCGCCGTCAATACCGCGGTGCAAACCATATTGACCCTGTTCGGCGTCACCGGCTCGGCAGACGAGCCAGCGGCCGTCACATTGCTTTCCAACGTTGTCACGCTGCTGGTCTCCGCCCCGCTGCAATACGGGCTTTATGAGCTGCTCATGCGCATTACGGGCGGCCAAGCTCCCTCTGTCCGCGGTATTTTCGCGTGGTTTTCCGAGTGGCCCCGCCTGAAAGCGGCGCTGCTCGGCGCTGTCTGGTTCGGCCTTATCGCCTTCTGCTGGCTGTTCATTTACATCCTGCCGGCATCCTTTGTCCTTGGACTGCTGCTGGGCAATTCCCTGCTCAGCTACGGCGGTCTCGTGTTTTTATATTTTGCCCTGTTCGCCGTCATGCTGCTCGCCATTGCCCACGTCCTGCCCTACATGCCCGGTGCGTTTATGCTGGCGGAAGAACCGGCGCGCTCTGTCACAGAATGTTTTTCCGCAGCTAAGCAGGGCATGCGCCCTTACAAGTGGAAGCTCTTCGGCCTTGTCATGGTATACGCGCTGCAAATGCTGGCCATCATACTGCCCTTTACCTTTGCCGCCGTCTATTTGGCAGAGTCCAACGCCCTGCTTTCTTCCCTGCTTTTGACGCTGGCGACGGCGATTGCCATGCTGGGCGTCATGCCCCGGATGTACATGGGCTGCCTCTGCTATTATCAGGCCGTTTTCGGCGTCGAGCTGCCCGAGGATCCTGCCGACCCCTTTGCAATGTAAACCCTTCCGTGCTATACTGAAAGGTACTCCGATACAGAGGTGAAACGCCCATGGACACAAATAAAAAGCCCTATTATATCACAACGCCGATTTACTATCCCAGCGACAAGCTGCACATCGGCCACGCCTACTGCACCGTCGCCACCGATGCCATGGCCCGCTACAAGCGCTTGCAGGGCTATGATGTCATGTTCCTGACCGGCACCGACGAGCACGGGCAGAAAATTGAAAGCAAGGCGGCCGCTGCCGGACTTTCGCCCCAGCAGTTTGTCGACAATATTGTCACCGGCCGCGGCGGCATTTTGGATCTGTGGAAGCTGATGAACATCTCCAACGACCGCTTCATCCGCACCACCGATGATT
>CAJMOV010000271.1 GCA_905215125.1 uncultured bacterium
CCGGGTGACCCGGCGCGCCTTGCGCTGGGCATGAACGCCAAGCCGGAGCAGATCGAAACCTTCAACCGGGAAAACGGACTGGACAGACCCGTCATCGTGCAGTATCTCAGCTATATTAAAAACCTGGCAACTGGCGACTTGGGCGATTCTTACACGACAAATCAACGGGTATCTTCCATGATCGCCGCCCGCCTGCCGGCTACATGCGTTCTTGCGTTCGGCTCGCTAATCCTGACCTATCTGCTCTCTATCCCCCTGGGCATCCTGCTCGCCGTCAAGCAGAACACCTGGTTTGACGACGTGTACCGTGTGGTTGCGCTTTTGGCGTCGTCCATGCCCGCCTTTTGGCTGGGCATGCTGCTCATCCTGCTTTTTGCCGTCAAGCTGGGGGTGCTGCCCAGCAACGGATTTGATACGCCGATGCACTGGATATTGCCGCTGCTGTGCTCCTGCTTCGGCACCTGGGCCAGCTCGTCGCGCTACATCCGCGCCATGGTGCTGGACACCATCCGCCAGGACTACATCCGAACCGCGCGCGCCAAGGGCACGCCGGAAAAGCAGGTGCTTTTCCGCCACGCCTTTAAAAACGCCATGCTTCCGCTTATTACCTCTATCGGCTTTTCCATCGGAAACTTTTTCGGCGGGTCTATTGTTTTGGAACAGGTTTTTGGTATCAACGGCATGGGCAATATGCTGCTGTCCGCGCTGCGGGAAAAGGATATTCCGACCGTGATGGCCGGCGTCATCATCACTGCCGTGATGATCGCCGTCGGCAACCTGATCGCCGATCTCCTGTACGGCGTCGTCGACCCGAGAATACGCTCCCTGTATACATCGGGCGGCAAAAAGCGCCTGAAGAAAAAGGAGGCTGCCGCATGACCAAGCAAAACGCACAAGCCCCTGCCGTCCGCAGACAAAAGCGCTCCCTCTGGTCGGATGCCTGGCGGCGGATGCGCCGCAGCCATACCGCAGTAATCGGCATGGTGATTTTCTCCCTGATCTTAATCATCTGCTACACGGCGCCGCTTTACATTGATTACGAAACACAGGTCATCAACACCGACCTGTCCATGGTGCGCCAGTTCCCGGCCGAAGGGCACCCGCTGGGCACGGACGAGCTGGGCCGCGACGTGCTGTGCCGCATCATCTGGGGCGGGCGTACATCTATCACCATTGCGCTGATCGCCACTGTGGCGTCATCCCTTCTCGGCATTGTGCTGGGATCCATTTCCGCCTATTATGGCGGCGCGACAGACAGCGTCATTATGCGTACGCTCGATGTCTTCATGGCCATTCCATCCATGCTGCTTATGATTACGCTGGTCAGCATGATGAAGCCCACGACCTTCAACCTCATCCTGGCCATGTCGGTCAGCGGTGTCCCCAGCATTGCCCGTATCGTCCGCGGGCAGATGCTTTCCGTCATGCGCAACGAGTATGTGGAAGCAGTGCACGGCATGGGCGCCTCCGCCTTCCGCATTGTGGTCAAGCATGTGCTGCCCAACGCCATCAGTCCCCTCATCTCTCAGATTGTGTCGTCGGTGGCGGGTGAAATCACCATGATCTCCAGCCTTTCCTATATCGGCCTGGGCGTACAGGCGCCCGCGCCCGAATGGGGCGCCATGCTTTCAGCCGGACAGGCCTATCTGCGCAACCAGCCCTACCTGACCACCTTCCCCGGCCTTGCCATCGTCATTACCATCATTTCCTTAACGCTGATGGGCGACGGACTGCGCGACGCGCTCGATCCCCGCATGAAACGCTGACGAAGGGAGGGCACTCTATATGGAAGAAAAGAATCTATTAAAAATTCAAGACCTTAATGTCAAGTTCCACACTGATGACGGCGTAATAGAAGCGGTCAACGGTATCAGCCTTACCTTAAAAGCCGGGGAAACCCTCGGACTGGTCGGAGAAACCGGGGCCGGGAAAACGACGCTGGCCCTCGCCATTATGGGGCTGGTCGACTGTCCCCCCGGGCGGATTGAAAGCGGCAGCATCCTCTTCAAAGGGCGCGAGCTTTTGCAGCTGGGGAAGCACGAATACCGAAAAATCCGCGGCAAGGAAATTTCCATGATTTTTCAGGATCCCATGACCGCCCTGAACCCCACCATGCCTGTAGCGGATCAGATTGCCGAAGCGATCCGCAACCATAAGCACATCACCAAGCATGAAGCCAAGCTGGAGGCCATCAAAATGCTGGAGACCGTGCGTATTCCCGCAGAGAGGGCCTTTGAGTACCCGCACCAGTTTTCCGGGGGCATGAAGCAGCGTGTCGTCATCGCCATGGCCCTGGCGTGCAGCCCGGAGCTGCTGATCGCCGACGAGCCGACCACTGCGTTGGATGTGACCATCCAGGCCCAGGTGCTGGATTTGATGAAGGCCCTGAAGGAGCAGTACGGCACCTCGCTCATCATGATCACCCATGATTTGGGCATTGTGTCAGAAATCTGCGACAACGTCGCCATCATCTACACCGGTGAGGTCGTAGAATACGGCAGCCTAAAACACATCTACGAAAACCCGCAGCACCCTTACACCAACGGCCTTTTCGGCTCGCTGCCCGACATTGACAAAGACGTCGAGTTCCTCTCCCCCATCGAGGGGCTGATGCCGGATCCCGCCGCTCTCCCCTCGGGCTGCAAATTCCATCCGCGCTGCAAATACGCCTGCCCAGAATGCAGCGGCCGCACCCCCGCGTTT
>CAJMOV010000272.1 GCA_905215125.1 uncultured bacterium
CTCCTCACGGGGCGCACCGGCTGGGCAGAAGAGCTTGCGTTTGCATTCCGGCGCCGCGACAGGCTGCACGCACCGTTTGGCAAGCGCGTGCCCGACCCGGCAGCGCCGTATGACGCCTGTGATGCGCCCGACGACACTGGGGAAAACGCCAAACGCGGGCTCCTGCCGCCCGTGCGAATGGACAGAGTTTGAAGCTGCAAAGCGTCCAAGCGGCAAACCGTGCCCGGCGGCTTCCGTATATGCGTGAATGCACAGTGCGCCTTCCGAAAAACAGGAAAAGCCCGGCCAGCAGAAGCTGATCGGGCCCTTTTCCATATGAGAGATTGAGAGAAAGGAGAGATCGCAACAAACTTGCACTCAGCGCTGCACACGGCCGGAGGCATTGCCGGCGGCCAGTGCTGCGACCTCGGCCACGGAAACATGGTTGAAGTCGTGCTCGATGGAGTGCTTGAGGCAGGACGCGGCCACGGCAAAGTCAATGGTCTGCTGTGCGTCATAGCCGCTGAGCATACTGTAGATCAGGCCGCCGCCAAAGGAATCGCCGCCGCCGACGCGGTCGACAATGTGCACATGGTATGTGGTGGAGAAGTACGCCTTGTCTGCCGCGGCTTCATAGAGCATACCGGCCCAGTCGTTGTCGTTGGCCGAAATGGAGCTGCGCAGGGTGATGGCGACGTATTTGCAGCCAAACCGGGAGGAAAGCTGCCGTGCCACGCTGATGTAGCCGTCGCGGTTGAGCTTGCCGCTGTTAATATCCGTGCCCTCGGCTTCAATGCCGAACACATCCTTGGCGTCTTCTTCGTTGGCGATGCACACGTCGACATAGGGCAGCAGCTGGCTCATGACCTCGCCTGCGCGCTGGCTCGTCCAGAGCTTTTTGCGGAAGTTGAGATCGCAGGAAATGGTCAGACCGCGCGCCTTGGCCGCCTTGCAGGCGTCCAGACAAATTTCGGGCAGTTCGCCGCCGAGCGCCGGGGTGATGCCGGTCCAGTGGAACCAGTCTGCACCGTCAAAGATGGTATCCCAGTCAAAATCGGTGCGCTTTGCCAGCGCGATGGCAGAGCTGGCGCGGTCATAGATGACCTTGGATGCGCGCTGCGACGCGCCCTTTTCGCAGAAGTAAATGCCAAGCCGGTCGCCGCCGCGGACCATATACTGCGTGTCGACGCCATAGCGGCGCAGCTCATTGACGGCGCACTGGCCGACCTCATGGGCCGGGACCTTTGTAACATAGGCGGCGTCCAGACCGTAGTTTGCCAGCGAAACGGCCACGTTGGCCTCACCGCCGGCGTAGGTCGCCTCGAACCGGTCGCTCTGCACCAGACGCAGATAACCGATGGGGTTCAGGCGCATCATGATCTCACCAAAGGTAATGACTCGTTTTGCCATGGTAATTCTCCTTCTGTTAGGTGATGGTTCGTTATTCTGCTGTGCGGACGGCGGCGACGAGCGCCTGTGCCGTCTGCGTGATCTTCTCAAAAGCCCCGTCGGCGATCCACTGCCGGTTTGCCAGATTGCCGCCCACACCAAGACCGACGGCGCCAGCCTTCAGGAACTCAGCGGCGTTTTTCTCATTGATGCCGCCCACGGCCATGATGCGCACATGGCTGATGGGGCTGCGCACGGCCTTGAGATATGCCGGGCCAAGCGCTGCGGCGGGGAAGAGCTTGACAAGGTCCGCGCCCGCGGCGTGCGCCGCAAGAATTTCCGACGGCGTCATGGCGCCCGGCATGGACACGAGCTCCAGCTCCCGCGTGCGGGCAATAACGGCCGGATTTGTGTCCGGGGAGATGATGAACTGGCCGCCCGCGTCACGCGTGCGCGTGACAAGCTCCGGCGTGGTGACGGTGCCCGCGCCGACGAGCATGCGGCCCTCGAATGCTTCGGCGATCTTGCCGATGGCATCGGCGGTTTTGGCCCACTGGGCCGGGTCGCGCTGGTCATAGGTGATCTCCATGAGGCGGATACCGCCGTCATAGAGCGCCTGCGCTACGCGCAGACAGTCCTTTGCCTCCATACCGCGGACAATGGCGATGATCTTTTCCTTTAGAGCCCATTCGACGGTTTTTTCACGCAAGGTGATGTCACGCTCCTCTGCAATTTCATAATGTGGAATGATGTTTCATATCGCAAAAATCTGCTCAATGCCATCATAACAGAATGAGGCGAAAATTGTCAATAGGTTTTTTCCCGAAAGTCGGCGGCGGGGCGAAAAAATTCGTTTTATGCCGGGAATGCGCATTGACGCAGACGCACGCGGGGTGTTATAGTAAAGTTGTACGAATGTGGGGCGGAGCGTATCTTTGCCCCGGGAAAGATTGGGGAAGGTAACGAGCATGGAGAAAGGGCATTCGCCCGTGCAGTCGATCGACCGGCTGTTTGATATTGTTGAGGCGCTGTCCAATGCACCGCGCGGCATGGCGCTGAGCGACCTGTCCGCCGCAGTCGGACTGCATACGAGCACGACGCACCGGCTGCTGGCTGCGCTCGTGGCGCGCGGGTATGTGCAAAAAGACATCGAATCCGGCAAATACCGGCTGACGATGCGCCTGTTTGAGGTGGGCAGCCGCGCGGTGGGCGGCATGAATATCGTGTCGCTGGCGCGGCCATATCTGGAGCATCTGGCGGCGACAACGCACGAGGCCATCCATCTGGTCGTGCGCGACGGCGACGAGGTCGTGTACCTCTACAAAG
>CAJMOV010000273.1 GCA_905215125.1 uncultured bacterium
AGTACATGCCGACGCGCTCGGCCTCTTCCTTGACGGCTTCCTGCGCCTGCTTCTTGGTGCCGACAAACAGGATGGATCCACCCTCGGCCGCCGTGTCGCGGGCGAAGAAGTACGCTTCCTCCAGCTTTTTGACCGTCTTCTGCAGGTCAATAATATAGATCCCGTTTCTCTCCATGAAGATGTACTGTGCCATCTTGGGGTTCCATCTTCTCGTCTGGTGGCCGAAGTGCACGCCGGCCTCCAACAGCTGCTTCATTGAAATAACTGCCATTTTTTGTTCCTCCTTCGGTTTTTCCTCCACCGTATCATCCGTGCGGCAGCCCTTTGGCACCGGCCGCGGCGATCAACGGTGTGTGTGATTGACGCCGCAAGGCGGCAGCGAACCCCTTTTCAGGGCTTCCTTTCCACCTGTACGGGCATTAGCTTAAATAGAATACCACAAAATTATGCGTTTTGCAAGATATTTTTACTGAACGGACGGAAGATATAGGATATCCAGCGAGCTTTCGTATTCTATAACGTCAAACCCCAGGCCTTTCAGCTGCTGCAGGGTGATGAAAGACTGGCCGTTTTCCTCATACAATTCCACGGCTGTCCTCTCCTCCGCCCTGTTTACCAGGTAAATGGTGTCGCTCTCCGCGTCATACTCAACGGTAAAGCCCATCGCTTCCATCAATCCGCGGAATCCGAGAAGCACCTGACCGCTTTCTTCGCGCACGTCGATGTAAGTGTAGTCATAGGCGGGCGCGCCGTCCCAATAAGCGGTCGATGTCCAGCCGTCCTCCATATCGACCCAGGCCGAAACCTGCGTGGTTTCTTCGCTCCAGCCGTAAATCAGGTTCTCCAGCTCGGTCGCTGTCATGGGGCCGGCGGAGGCGGGAATATCCACCGTAAGCGAAGACAGTCTGCTTGTGACCGACTGCGCTTTAAACGTCCACTCCCCATAGCCTTCTACGGTGAAGCGAGCTGTCATATCCTGGGTCATCTTGCTGTCTGTAAAGGCAATTTTTATTGTAAAATCGCCTGACAGTCCGGCTTCCTCCCACGCGGTCTGGAGTTGCCGCAGGTCCTCTTCGGTAAGCGTAAGGCTTTGTCCCGCCGCTTCCATAGCGGCGATGTCTTCTTCCGTTATACCGAGCTCCAAAATGTCGTTCAGCTCACCCGTGTTTTCATACAGGAAACGGGCGCAGGCAAATATCTCTTCCGGCAGCTGGGACAGCCGGCCCGAAAGGGTGTATGTGCGCCCGCTTTTGCCGAAACGCAGGCCCGTTGTGTACTTTGACAGCCACAAGCCCAGCTGTTCGTACTGTTCCGGGGTGTAAGCGCCCTGCTGAAGCTGCTGAAGGGCGTCCAGGTTTTCTTCCGTAAGCCCGGGATCGAGGGCGATGTACTGCTCGTCAAGAGCGGACAGATTATCCTCATACCCCTCGTAGGAATCAAGCGTCAGCCTGTCGCGGACAAGATGTACAGGCAGGTAGACAAGACCGTCGCACATATAGAGGGGCTGCATGTCGTAGGTGGTATGTACATCGGTATCGGCCCCGTACAGGCGCAAATTCTGTATATCGGCTTCAACGGCGGCCGACAGGCTGGCAGCCAGCTTCTGACGGTCGACAGACGCTTTAGCCTGTATATGTATCTCCGCAGAATCCAGGGGAATATTTTCGGCGTCTTTCACAGACAAGTTCAGTTCGGTCTGCGTTTCATAACAGCCCCACTGACTGATGCGCTGAGCTTCAACCATGTAGTCAGCCGTCTGTGCGCCGCAGGCAGAAAATCCCAATGCCAGCATAAGGGTAAGTGACAGGGCAGCGATTTTCCTGAACATTTTACGTCCTCCTCAGCATTGTTCAATATTGTGCGGATTCTATATATTCCAGCATACCACAAACACAGTATAAATGCAAATCTTACAAATACCCGCCCCGTTTGGGGCGGCTCGTGCGGGTATAACCGGAGCTGTGCCTGACCAGGATAATGTCTTCGCCGATTTTTTCAATGCTCTCCCACGGGATGACATAATCGTCCTCCCTGCCCAGCAGTCCGAAAAAGCGCAGCCGGCCCGGGATGATAATGGCCGTCACCTTGCCTGATTCCAGCTCGACGTCAACATCGCCGACATAGCCAAGCCGCGCGCCATCCGCCAGGTTGATCACTTCCTTATATCCCATGTCAAAGACTCGGCAGGTCTTTTCCATCATAAAAAACGCCCCCTTCTCCACATTGTATGGTAAAGGGGGCATGGCTTATGTCGGCAGGGCTACATCCCGCCGGCAATGTACTTGCGGATGGGGGCCACCCGGTTGAGGGCCAGGCAGACGACAAGAGAAAGCACGATATTAATCGCCATATAAGAGCCGTTATACAGCAGCGAATAGAAATATGGCGTCGTCATGGTCATACCGAAAAAGGTTTCCGGCATGTAAGTGGCATAAATGGTAACGCCGCTGATGTAGTGCACAGCAAAGCGGCCCAGGCCGCCGACAAGGTTGCCCCAGAGCAAAGCGTTTTTTCGGCCCCTGAACAAGCCTGCCAGCCCCAGCAGCATGAAGGCTCCGCTGTAATCCAGAATGATGGACTGCCAGCTGGCGGCAAAACCGCCGAACATCCATTGCAGCGTGCCGAGCAGGAATCCGGCGCCCAGCCCCCAGCCAGCGCCCCAGCGCACGGCATAAAGGACGAT
>CAJMOV010000274.1 GCA_905215125.1 uncultured bacterium
ATAAAAAGATTATTCCCCAACACCGTAAACAAAGAAATAACAGAAGCACTTTAACCTATGTTGAGACCCGCGCCGAGATGGAAGCCCTGGTCGACGAGGTAGAGGCCACGGCCACTGAATATCTCGGCACCCCCTATCACCTGAGCAGTGAAATCACCTATTCGCTCGGCTACATCCACCGCGACAGCATGATGGATCCCGACGCCGCCCGCGAAATGCTGCTCAGCGACGTCAGCGGCATTTCCACCCAGTACGTTCTGACAGTCGACGGCAGCGTCGTCGGCGCGACCAACAACAAAACCTCGCTTGAACTGCTCCGCCAGCGGCTGCTGAAGGACGGCACCGGGACAGGCGATAACGTCAAAACCGAGTTTGTTCAGGATGTGCGCATTGAAGAGCGCGCCGTCCCCAACTCCGCCATCCGCTCTGTTGAGGAAATCGAGCAGGCCCTGACGGCCAATTCCCAGGAAGTGGTCACTTACACCGTGCAGGACGGCGACACCGTCAGCGCCATCGCCCAGCGCTTTTCCATGAAGGTGGCCGACATTGAATCGCTCAACCCCGATCTCAACGTCAGCCGCATCCATGTCGGCGACACGCTCAATATCTCGGCCGCCGTGCCTGTGCTGTCCATCCAGCAGACCCGCCGGGTGGAATACACTGAAGCCATCCCCTTCGAAACCGTGACGGAAAAAACCGACGATCTGTACACCAACCAGAGCCGCATCATCCAGAAGGGCGTGGAGGGCAGCGCCGCCATCGTCGCCGACGTCGTTTATGTCGACGGCGTTGAGCAAAGCCGCACCATCCTCAGCAGCACCGTCGTCACACAGCCTCAGACCCAGATCAAGGAGGTAGGCACCAAGGCACTGCCCGCCAAAGCGCCCAAAGGCACCTTTGTCCTGCCCTTCAACGGCCGCCGCACCTCCCTGTACGGCTGGCGCCGTTCCGGCTTCCACACCGGGCTTGACCTGGCCGGTGCTGTCGGCAGCCCCATCGTCGCGGCAGACGGCGGCACCGTCACCCTGGCCGGCTGGAACGGCGGGTACGGCAAATGCGTCATCATCGACCACGGAAACGGCTATCAGACCTTGTACGCCCATTGCAGTGCCCTGCTCGTCAAGGAAGGGCAGAAGGTCGCTCAGGGCGAGCAGATCGCCCGCGTCGGCAGCACCGGCAATTCGACCGGTCCGCACTGTCACTGGGAAATTCGAATTGGGGGCAAGACAGTCAATCCCGCCAATTATATCGGCAAATCTTATTATTAAGCCCAGCTTTAAGAGGATGCCGCCCACCCGGGCGGCATCTGTTTTCTTGTTTACAAGCCCCTTTCGCGGTGCTACAATAGAAATAAGCGTCAAAGTGCGCATACTATCAGGGACAGGTGCAGCCGCCTGCGCGTTTCCCACAAGGAAAGGGATGATTCCCGGATGAAACTGCTGATCCTCATCCTCAATAAGGTAGAGCTTCTCGACGAGCTGCTGGAAGAGCTGGGCCAGGCTAAAATCGGCGGCGCCACCATCCTCCAAAGCCGCGGTATGGCGCAGGAGCTGTGCCACAACGCCATGGAGGATTCCAGCTTCCTCGGCTCGCTCCGCCTGCTGCTCGACCCCGACCGCGAGCAAAACACCACCGTCATGACCGTGGTGCGCGATGAGCAGGTCCCCCTTGCCGTTGAAATCATTGAGCGGGTGGTCGGCGATTTAAGCCGTCCCGACACCGGCGTTGTCTTTACCGTGCCGGTCGATTTTACAAAGGGGATGCCGTAGGCAATGGAAGAGCCCCATCTTTTTCTCGCCCTGGCTGTCATTTTATTGTCAGGGCTGCTTTGCGGTCGCCTGGCGGGGCGCCTGCGGCTGCCCAATGTCGCCGGCTATCTGCTGGCCGGCCTGCTTCTCGGCCCTTATGCCCTCGGCTTTTTACAGGAAGGCTTTGTCTCCCGCCTGGACTTTATTTCAGAAATGGCTCTGGCCTTTATCGCCTTTTCCATCGGGGGCGAATTCAAGGCCAGCTACTTCCGGCGGGTGGGCGTCACCCCCATCGTCATTGCGGCGTTTGAGGGGCTGGGCGCTGTTGCTTTGGTTGTCGCCGCCCTTTTGGCTTCGGGCCAGGATCTG
The DNA here is from genome assembly GCA_905215125.1 of uncultured bacterium. Classification (GTDB taxonomy): domain Bacteria; phylum Bacillota; class Clostridia; order Oscillospirales; family Butyricicoccaceae; genus Ventrousia. The sequence goes on from CAJMOV010000274.1 coordinate 2,118, forward strand.
CCCTTCTCCCTTGTCCTGGGCGCCATCGCGTCGGCGACCGCTCCTGCCGCCACCGTCATGGTCATCAAGCAGTACCGGGCCAAGGGCCCCTTGACCTCTACCCTTCTCAGCGTCGTCGCGCTGGACGACGCAGTCGCCCTCATTGCCTTCGGCTTCTCCGTCGCCCTGGCCAAAAGCCTGACGGGTGCGGGCTCCTCCGTCCTCGCCGCCCTCGGCGAGCCGTTTTTGGAGGTCGGGCTGTCCCTGGCGCTGGGCGCCGCCCTTGGCGCCGCCTTTCTCATTCCCCTGCGCTTTTTCAAAAAGGATTCCAACCGCCTGTGCATCGCCGTTGCCTTCATCTTTCTCGGCACGGCGCTGGCCGACCTGCTGAGCGCCTCCGCTCTGCTGACCAACATGGTCATGGGCGCGGCGCTCGTCAACCTGTGCAAAACGGCCCCCGACATCTTCCGCATTGCCGACGCTGTCACCCCGCCTATCTTCATGATGTTTTTCGTCGTGTCGGGCGCAGAGCTCAATCTGTCGGTGCTGCCCACCGTCGGCGCTGCCGGCGTTATCTACATCGTC
>CAJMOV010000275.1 GCA_905215125.1 uncultured bacterium
GGTATACGGATCCATGATAACCATGGCCGCCTCCGGCATGGTGCCGTCCTTGCCCAGCTTGCCCGGGAAGTTTTCCACATCCTGGAACACCGCGTCCATTTGCGCCTGTACGTCGACGTCAATGGTGGTGACAATCTTCAAGCCGCCGGAATACAGAAGGGTCTTTGCCATGCTTTCGCTATACCCTTTTTGCTCCTGCAAATCGGCCAGCACCTGGGAAATAACGGCGTCAACAAAGTAGGACTGATACTGCTGGCGCTCTTCCTGCTTTTCATCCTTGATGATTTTCAGCTCTTCCGCCACAGCGGCGTCATGCTCCTCCTGGGTAATCATGCCCTGCTCAAGCATCAGCTGCAAAACCAGCTCCTGCCGCTCCTTGTTGTTTTCAGGGAAACGGAACATGTCGTATTTATACGGGTTTTTGGTGATGCCTGCAATGGCGGCGCACTCGGCAAGCGACAGCTCGCTGAGCTCCTTGCCGAAATAGGTCTGCGCCGCCGATTTGACGCCGTAGGCCTGCTGGCCGAAATAAATGGTGTTCAGATACAGCTCCATGATGTCGTCCTTCTCATAGCGCTTTTCCAGCTCGAGGGCGCGCATCACTTCCTGTATTTTTCGCTTGACCGAGGTTTCATCCTCGCCTGTAATGTTTTTGATCAGCTGCTGCGTAATGGTCGACCCGCCGCCGAAATTGTCGCGGAACTTGATGACATAGTTGAGCGCCGCGCCGATGGTGCGCTTCCAGTCGACGCCGTTATGGCTGTAAAAGCGCGAATCCTCGACGGCGACAAAGGCCTTCTGCATAATATCGGGGATTTCGCTGATATCGGCCCAGACGCGGTTTTCCGCGCCGTACAGGGTTTCCAGCTCCTTTTCCTCCCCCGTTTCGGAGTCGATATAGTAAACAAAGCTGGTCAGGTTGAGACGGACAGAATCGAGGTCAACATCAATTTCTGGGCTGACATATTTGCTGATATATACGGCAAAGGCCATGCCGCACACAGCCGCTGTCGTCAGGCCAATCAGCATGAGAGTGACGAAGATAAAACCAAAATACCGCAAGCCGGTTTTGATTTTTCGTTTAGCTGATTTCTGCAAAAGAAATCTCTCCTTTCCGCTGGAGGGCATACAGGGCGCGGCTCCTAAGCGCCGCCCGGCCTTGTCCGCCGGAGGGGCGCGCAGCCCTGAAAGCAAGGGACGAGGACCCTGCCGCTCAGGGTCCGGGGCTTTTCACCCTGCGGATATTATACCATACTCCGCCGATTTTTCCAGTAAAAAATTGATCTTTGTATAGATTGCCCCTGTATCGGCAAAAATATCTTTACCAAAGCCATCCGGTATTCTGCGCGATTGAGGGGGATTCCATGAAAGGCAGATCAAAGCTCATCATCGTCATTGCAGCGTTGCTTGTCACCCTGTTGTGCATCGGCGCCGCTGTGGCCTATTCCGGGCAGTCGGGCAAGCGCCCCGTACCCGCCGGGCCCAAGACGGAAAGCGGCATGTCGACCGGAGGGAAGCCAAGCGACGGCAGCAAATATACCGTGACCATTTTTGAAGGGCGGGTCGCTATCTATCTGACCGAGCAGATGTCGTCGCCCAAATACGTCACCGACATCCCCGTTTCCACCCTTCCCGCAGCCGACCGCGCCGCATTGGAAGAGGGCATCCCTATTTTTACCGAGGAAGAATTGACCGCCATATTAGAGGATTACGGCAGCTGATACCCAGCACAGCCGCCGTCCATCGCGTGCAGCGCAGCCCTTTGGGGCTGCGCTTTTTTCCGTAAAGCCCCCCTGTATTGGGAGGGGTTGTCATTTTGTTTGATTTGTACTATGATAAGCACAGAGAATTTCTATGTCTGAGGAGGGTATTTATGAAAAAGCGCATTTTATCCGTCAAGCGTCTATGCAGCCTGGCTTTGTGCCTGCTGCTCGTCGCAGGCACGGCTTCCCCGGCGCGAGCCGCCGCCATCGTGCAGGATCGCACCCCGATTTTCAGCGGAGATGCCCGCCTGGATTACATGGCCGGCGTCATATTAAACTCCATCCCCATGGACGGCATGACCGACACACAGAAAATCGCCGCCGTATATGACTGGATCATCCGCAACTGCGACCGCGAAGGCTCGACAGGCGAGACCCATTTTGATGTAAATTATCTTGACGCCCACGCCGACGAGTGGGCAGCGCTGTACGACGATTTGTACCATCAGGGAAAAATTCGCCGCCATTATGACTGGTATGTCAACCCGCTTGCCTACGAGATGGCGATATATCGCGTGGGCAGCTGCGCTCACTTTGCCTCCCTGCTCAACGTTCTGATTGAGCGCCTGGGATACGAATGTTACCTTGTGGCCGGCGATTTTGTCAATAACGACGGCAGCCGTGTTGAGCACAAATGGAATATCGTTTTGCTTGATGACCAGTTCTACTGGCTGGATGTACGCATGGATCACGCGGGTTATATGCGTACCGGCAGTGTTCCCCATACCTATTTCATGAAGACAGACACCGCCGCCTGGGCCAAAAAGCACGTCTGGGATCAGGAAGGGTATGACCTGGATATCGAGATTTCCACCACGCAGGCTGAGTACCAGCGTATCGCGGCGGGGACGGCAGGCGTTGCCAAGCCTCGTGCCTGTTACCTGCTGGTTGACGGTGACGGCATTAC
>CAJMOV010000276.1 GCA_905215125.1 uncultured bacterium
TCGTCGCCGGCCAGCAGGCTGCCCAGCTTTTCAGCGGCGCCTGAACGGATGAGCAGCCAGCTGGCGGCAAAAATACAAAGGGCCATCCGCGGTAGGACGGCCCAGCGGTTTTTCCGGCGGGTTGCCCGCCGGCGCGGGCGCTTGCGATAGGGCATATTGTCACTGCCTCCGTTTCGGGAAAAGGATTTTGCTCACTTTCAGCATATTCCCCGTTACGGCGGGTTATTCCTGTCGTGCGGACAGGCCGGGATCAGGAAAGGAACTGTTCCATTTCAGCCGACGTCATATTCCCCTGCAGGGCTAAATTGATGGCATAGCCGATGACCTTGGCGCTTTTGCGCACCAGAGCGTCGATGTCCTTTGGGGTGACAAGCAGATTTTCCTTGTCGCAGATTTTGTCGTGCGGGGGAAGAGGATGGCCCGCCTGCTCTAGGACATCGGCCGTCAGCGTCAGCGCGTCGACGACAGTGGGCACCCCGATGGCGATGACAGGAACGCCCAGGCTGTCTTTGTCAAGTGTCGAGCGGGCGTTGAAGGCGCCGCCGCCCGGGGTGATGCCGGTATCGCTCAGCTGAAAGGTGCGGCACAGCCGCTCGACGCTGCGTGAAGCCAGCGCATCGACGGCGACGACGGCCGTGGGGCGGACGCGCTGGCATACGCCGCGGACGATTTCCGCCGTTTCAATGCCAGTAAGCCCCAAAACGCCCGTCGACAGGGCGCACACCGGCCGCAGGCCGGGGAATTCGTTCGGCATTTGCTCCAGGAGGTGCCGGGTGACGATAATGCTGTCAGTCGTCAACGGGCCGACGGCATCGGGAGTGATAAAGCGGTTACCCAGCCCGACGATGAGCACCGCACCTTCCCCCGGCAGCAGGGGGGAAAGCTCGGCCGACAGCGTCTGGGCGGTGGTAAAAATGCTGTCGTTGTCCTGCATCCAGTTTTCCGGCAGCGCGGCGGTGATGTATGTGCCGCACGGCTTGCCCAGCGCGCGCTCGCCATCCGCGGTTTCAATGTCGATTTTGGTCACTCGGGCCAGACCCTGGGTGTATTCGCTCGCTGTTACGCCGTCCGGCTGCGCACCCCGGCTTTCTTTATAGATTTCGCGGGCTTCAACGGCCAGATCGGTACGCTTTTGGAACATAAAATAACCTCCTGCAGGCAGAATAAAAATATTTTCCGCGCAGCAGGAGGATTTATGCAAAATATGACTTGCATTTTGGCGATAGGGATGATACAATAACCATTGCTGAAAAAATGTCTGTAAGGAGGTTGTGATTTTGCCGAACATCAAGTCTGCCAAAAAGCGCGTGCTGGTCAGCCGCATCCGCAATGAGAAAAACCGTGCCGTCAAATCGGCCCTCAAGACCAAGCTGAAGAAGTTCGACGCAGCTCTCGCCAATGGCGCAGAGGGCGCGCAGGCTGCTTACAGAGAAGCGGTCGCCGGTGTGGACAAGGCTGCTGCAAAAGGCGTTCTGCACAAGAACACCGCGGCCCGCAAAAAGAGCCAGCTGGCCAAAAAGCTCAACGCCGCCCAGTAAGGCCGGCCCCAGCAATCAGGTGGATTTAAAGGCAGGAGTTTTGATACTCCTGCCTTTTGCTTTTGATGCAGCCCTTTAATCAATGTTGGAAACCAGCTCGCCGTTTTCCGCAATGGAAAAATCGATGCGGGACTCATCGGTAAAGGTACGGCCGTAATTGTCGGTAACTTCGTATTTGAGGACAAAACGATCGCCCGGCCGGAAGTCATATGTTTCCTCCAGCGCCTCCCCTTCGGCGTGAAAAATGGAATCGTAGCCTGCGTAGGCTTCGGCGCTGTCTCCAGCGCTTTCCGACTGCTCGTCGACGGCTTGGATGACGAGTGGACGCGAGGTAAGCATGGTATCGTTTTTGTACAGCATTATCTTGGCGTTGACCGGCCTTACAGGGGTGAGGCCCCACGCCTTGAACAGGGAAGCCCCGCGAGAGGTAAAATCTATCACAGGCGTTAGATGAAAATCGACTGTGCTGCCGCCGGAAAAATGGCTGTATCCGCCTGAGTAGCCGGGGTAGATATCGAGCGCACACATCTGCGCGAGGTCGCTCAGGGTGTCAACGGGCTCGGTGCGTTCCGTACCGTCGACCGACAGCACCAGGCGGACTACGATGCTGTCAGTCAGCGCCGCTTCGGCTTGGGCTGTAAAGGTGCCGTCGTCGCCGCGTACAGCGTCGACGCTGACCGGGGCGTCTTGGCCGGACGTGACGACGAAACGGGCCGTCGTGCCTTCTCTGTACTCCTTCAGTGTTGCGGAAAGGGACAGGGTTACTCTTTGTCCGACAGGGTCGATTTCGCAGGGAACGCAATAATAAGCCAGCAGCGCTTCGGACGTCGTTTCCTGCGAGCTGTCCAAGCTGTATAAACGGCCCTCCAGCCGCGCGATGTTGTCTTGCAGGCGAATGACCTGCTCGGCCAGCTCATCCTGTACGCCGCTTACCTGAGCGTGGAAGGTGAGCGTTATGGTGAGCAGCGCCGCGGCACCCAGCGCACCAATAGCGGCTATAAGCCGTTTGTAATGCCGGGCATATACGGCGCCGGACTGCGCCAGCGCCCGGCGCAGCATTTCCTCAACCGGGGCGTCGGGAGCCTGTGGGGTGGAGGGGGCGTCGGGCTGGGGAGATATTTCTTGCTG
>CAJMOV010000277.1 GCA_905215125.1 uncultured bacterium
GATGGCGCCCATAGCGGCAAAGCAGGGAGCGCACAGCAGGTTGAAGATCATGAAGGAGTAAGCGGTGATAGCGCCGAAGTCCGCACCGACGAGGGCCCAGATTTCGTTACCGTCCTCACTGATTTCACCGGCATACTGGTACAGAACGCCAAAGGTGTTGACAACCTCTTCCTTGGCGATAAGGCCGGTAAAGGTAGCGACCGTCGCTTTCCACGCCATGTCGCCGACCCAACCCAGCGGGCGGAAAATCCAAGCGATGCCATTGCCGATTGCGGCCAACAGCGAGTGGTTATTGTCTTCAACAGCCTGGAAGGTGCCGTCGACAACGCCGTACCCCTGCAGGAACCACAGGACGATGGAGGAAAGCAGAATGACGGTGCCGGCGCGCTTGATAAAGCTCCAGCCGCGTTCCCAGGTGGCGCGCAGGACGTTGCCGACCGAAGGGGCGTGGTAAGCGGGAAGCTCCATGACGAAGGGAGCGGGCTCGCCGGCAAAGGCCTTGAACTTCTTGAGCATGATGCCGGAGATAATGACGGCCGCGACGCCGATGAAGTAAGCCGAGGTCGCAATCAGCGCCGATTCGCCGAACACTGCGCCGGCAAACAGGCCGATAATGGGCATTTTGGCGCCGCAGGGGATGAAGCCGGTCGTCATAATCGTCATTTTGCGATCGCGATCCTGCTCAATGGTACGCGAGGCCATAATGCCGGGCACGCCGCAGCCGGTGCCGACCAGCATGGGGATAAAGCTCTTGCCGCTCAGGCCGAAACGGCGGAAGATACGGTCCATGATAAAGGCGATACGGGCCATATAGCCGACGTCCTCCAGGATGGCCAGCAGCAGGAAAAGCACCAGCATCTGCGGCACAAAGCCCAGAACAGCGCCGACGCCGGCCACAATGCCATCCTGAATCAGGCCGTACAGCCAGCCGGCGACAACCGGCTCGCCCGCGGAATTGAGCAGGAAGCTGTCAAAGAAGCCGGGAACCCATTCGCCAAACAGCACGTCGTTGGCCCAGTCGGTTCCCATGGTGCCGATGCCCACGCCGCCGTCTGCCGGAGGCGCGCCCATAGCGATGGCGTAAATGAGGAACATAACGGCCGCAAATATGGGGAGGGCCAAGATACGGTTTGTGACGATGCGGTCGATTTTGTCGGAAACCGACAGGCTGTGCTTAGCCGCTTTTTTGCGCACGGCCTTATGCACAACGCCGCTGATGTATGCATAACGCTGGTTGGTGATGATGCTCTCAGCATCGTCATCCAGCTCAGCCTCGCAGTCTGCAATATGTTCTTCCAGGTGGGCGGCCAGGCTCTGATCCAGCTTGAGATCCTCCAGCACCTTTTCATCGCGCTCAAAAACCTTGATGGCAAACCAGCGCAGATATCGGTCGTCCACCCGTCCGGTAAGCGATTCTTCAATGTGGGCGATGGCGTGCTCGACGCTGCCGGTAAAGACGTGGGGCAGCTCGCCGGCCTGGTGGCTCTTGGCAGCCGCCATAGCCTTTTCAGCAGCAGCCATGCCGCCCTCGCCCTTCAGGGCGCTCATTTCGACGACCTGGCAGCCCAGCGCGTCACCCAGCTTCTTCAGGTCGATGGTGTCGCCGTTTTTGCGCACCAGATCGATCATATTGACGGCCACGACAACGGGCAGGCCCAGCTCTATCAGCTGGGTGGTAAGGTACAGGTTACGCTCGATGTTGGTGCCGTCGACGATATTCAGGATAGCGTCGGGCTGTTCCTTGACCAGGTAATTACGGGCGACAACCTCCTCCAGCGTATACGGCGACAGGGAGTAAATGCCGGGCAGGTCCTGAATAATGACATCCTTGTGTCCTTTCAGCTTGCCCTCTTTCTTTTCCACCGTAACGCCGGGCCAGTTGCCGACATATTGGTTGGCGCCGGTCAGGCCGTTGAACAAAGTCGTTTTCCCGCAGTTGGGGTTGCCGGCCAGCGCAATTTTGATGCTCATGCGCGTACTCTCTCCTTCCGAGTGTTAGCGTAAACTAACCTAACTTCTGAATAAAAGCGGTTTTCACGCCGCCTTAGTTCACTTCACTTCGATCATTTCAGCATCTGCCTTGCGGACGCTCAGCTCGTAACCCCTGACATTGAGCTCCATGGGATCCCCCAGAGGCGCCACCTTGCGCACAAAAATCTCTGTGCCCTTTGTGATGCCCATATCCATGATGCGCCGCTTGACGGGGCCTTCACCGTGCAGCTTGCTGACTGTGACGCTTTCCCCAACCTTTGCATCCTTCAATGTTTTCATCTTGTTCCCTCCTCTTAAATCATTATCCGGTTCGCCATGGTTTTATCCAGGGCAACCCGGCTGTCCTTGACCTGGACGATAAGGTTGCCCGCCAAAACGCTGACCACCGTCACATCGCTGTCCACCACAAAGCCCAGCTCGGCCAGGTGCTGCCGCACCTCGTCCTTGCCCGTAACTTTGCGGATGGTAACCGTTTCCCCTTCCTTCGCCATACTCAACGGCATCATGGCTGCCCTCCTCAGTCTGGATTAAACCCGCTCTAACCAAACACCCTGGAAAAGAAGTTAGAGCTTGCTAACCGCAAATGTGTGTTTAGTTTACCACCGCTAACCCTGGCTGTCAAGCCCTGGGCGGCATTTTCCCGACTCTTTTTTATTTTATGTCTG
>CAJMOV010000278.1 GCA_905215125.1 uncultured bacterium
GTCTTGACGAGCGTCATCTGCGTCGTTGTGTCCCTGTGGACCAAGCGCAGCGGTAAGAGCGAACAGGAGATCCTGGACACCGTTCGGGCCGGCAGAACCGACCTTGCGGCGAAGTATTTTTAAGAAGTATCATAATTATATGGCAAAGAGAATGGGGCCTGCCTCATTCTCTTTGCCGCCATGAGGGTTGAATGCATGAACACCTATCCCTATCGAACGTATGCCGAGATCGATCTGAACAAAATGCAGCACAATCTGCGGCAGGTGCGCGCGGCCATTGGGCCGGACTGCAAGCTGCTGTTTGTGCTCAAGGCGGACGCCTATGGCCACGGCACGCCCGTGTGCGCAAAATACAGCGAGGAGCTTGTGGACTGGTACGCCGTGGCGACCATCGACGAGGCGCTTTCCATCCGCAGGGCCGGCGTGGAAAAGCCGATCTTGCTGTTCGGCGCCCTGCAGGACCCGGAGATCGAGCTGGCTGCGGACAACCGCATTACCATCAATTCCTGTTCCCTGGAGTACAGCCGCCACGTGGCGGAGGTTTTGCAGCGGTGCGGCAAGCGCATGGACTGCCACATTAAGATCGACACCGGCATGAACCGCACGGGGCTGTTTGCCCGCGTGGGCCGCACGGACGGCGCGGTGCGGCAGGCAGAGGAGATCTTTGCTTTGGAGCCGCTGCATGTGACGGGCATTTATACGCATTTTTCCTGCGCGGACAGTGCGGACCCGGAGGACGTGGCCTTTACGCAGAGACAGTATGAAGCCTTTGCGGCGGTGGCAGAAGCGCTGCAGGAAAAGGGCTATGACGTGGGGCTGCGGCACTGCACAAGCACGTGCCCGTTTTTGTGCCACCCGGAATGGAAGCTCGATATGATCCGCGTTGGAATGCTGGGCTTTGGGCAGAGCATGGACGAGGCGTGGGCAGCCAAAATGGATCTCAGGCGCATCATGCGCTGGTGCGCGAAGGTCGTATCCGTGCTTGATCTGGAGCCGGGGGAGAGCGTCAGCTATGGGCGCATCTACAAGACGACCGGGCATGAAAAGATCGCGGTCATCTCCGCGGGGTACGCAGACGGGTATAACCGCAGCTATTCCAACCGCGCACGCATAATCATCAGCGACCATATCGTGCCGCAGTGCGCAAAGGTCTGCATGGACTACACCATGGCAAACGTGACGGGGCTGGACGTGAAGCCCGGCGACGACGCCATTTTGCTGGGGCCGTCCGAAACGTGCGAGGTGACGCCGGACAGCTTGTCGGCCGACACGGAATATGGCGTGAACGGCTGGACAACGTGTCAGATCACCGCGCGCGTGCCGAGAATTTATGTATATAACGGGCAGGTCGTGGAAACACGGATGCTCTTTTGCTGAAGCAGACAGGAGGATCGCTATGTTTGAAGCCTATTATTCCCAACTCAACACGCCCTGCCTGGTCGTGGACGAGCCGATGACCCGCGAAAATATCAAGCGGATGCAGCAGGTGGCCGACGCGAATGGCTGCACGCTGCGCCCGCACATCAAAACGCACAAGACGCCGTATTTTGCAAAGCTGCAGCAGCAGCTGGGCGCGCGCGGCATTACGAGCTGCAAGGTGTCCGAGGCCGAGGTCATGGCCGACGCCGGGCTGCGCGACATTTTCATCGCCTACCCGCTGGTGGGCGCGGAAAAGCTGCGCCGCGCGTGCGCGCTGGCACAGCGCGTGGACCGGCTGATCCTGGCTGTGGACAGCATTGCGCAGGGCACGCCGCTGGCCGAGGCGGCCAAGGCGCACGACGTGGTGCTGGAGGTACGCATCGAGGTCGATTGCGGCGGCGGGCGCACGGGCGCGGAAATGGCGGACTTTGCGCCGCTGGTGCAGTTCGTGGAGTCATGCCCGAATTTAAAGCTGACGGGGCTTTACACGTTCCGCGGCCTGAACGGCGGCATTGACGACCCGGCGCTGGCCGGTGCGCGCGAGGGCGAGCTGCTGGCGCAGTACCGCAAGACGGCGGAGGAGATCTGCGGGCGCAAGCTGGAGATCAGCGGCGGCTCGTCGCCCACGGGCAAATATGTGGCGCAGTCGGGGCAGGCGGATGAAATTCGCCCGGGCACGTATGTGTTCAGCGACTATATGATGTATAAAGAGTGCGGCGCGCCGCTGGAAAACGTTTCGGCGCGGCTGGTCGTGACCGTTGTGAGCGTACACAAGGACTATGTGGTCGTGGACGGCGGGTGCAAGACGTTTGCGACCGACCCGCAGCTGGATCAGCCGCCGTATTTCTTTGAGGGCTACGCCTGGTTCCCGCAGTATCCCGAGCTGCGCATCCGCCGCTTGACGGAGGAGCACGGCATGGTCACGGCGGAGGGGCCGATGCCGGAGCTGAAGGTCGGCGATATGCTGGAGGCGATCCCGGTGCATATTTGCCCGACGGTCAATTTGCAGAACCAGATCTATGTGGCGGACGGCGGCGTGCTGCGCACGGAGATCGTTGCGGGCCGCGGCAAGCTGCAATAACCATTCGGACGGGTTTACAAACCACGCGGTTTGTATTACTATGGAGGTGTCGGCCGGGCGGCAGGTGCGGCCCGGCGGACGCAGACTGTTTTGATATTTCATAAGGAGGAACTCCAAATGTATGCTGAAAAACTGAAAGAACTTGGCG